>DASZJM010000701.1:0-1598 GCA_035948165.1 Candidatus Methylomirabilota bacterium | reverse complement strand
TGACCCGCCTTCGCCACCACCACCGCGACCAGGATCTCCTCCTTGCGCGGATCGGGCACGCCGACCACGTAGGCCTGCTCGACGTCCGGGTGGCCGAGGAGCACCTCCTCCACCTCCACCGGCGCCACGTTGATCCCCCCGGTCTTGACCATCTCCTTGATGCGTCCGCGGAACCGCAGCCGGCCGTCCTCGCCCACGAAGCCCAGATCGCCGGTGAGCAGGAAGCCCTCCGCGTCGAACGACGCCGCGTTGCGCTCCGGATCCTGGTAGTAGCCCGGGGTGAGGCGGCCCCGCACCAGGATCTCGCCCACCTCGCCCACCGGCAGCGGCCGGCGGCTCTCGCGATCCACCACGCGGATCTCCATCCCGGGGAGAGGATAGCCCACCGTGGTGCGGCGGACCTCCGGCGGGTCGTGCGCGTCGGTGACCGAGCTGTTGCCGTAGCACTCGGTCAGCCCGTAGACGTTGCAGATCTCCCGCGCGCCCAGGTCCATCACCATCTGCATCGCGGCGGGTGCTCCGATGGCCGCGCCGGTGCGCAGCGACGAGAGGTCGCGGCGCGCGCGGTCCGGGTGCTCGATCAGGGCCTGGGCGATGTTGGGCGTGCCGTAGTAGACCGTGCACCGCTCCCGCTCGATCAGGGCCAGCGAGGCGGCCGGCTCGATCTGCTCCTGGAGCACGATGGTGCCGCCGTGGGTCATCACCGCGGGCAGCGCGTTGGCGCAGCCGAAGCTCCAGAAGAGCGAGATGCCCATCCACATGCGGTCGGCCGGCGTCAGGTGCTGGCGCTCGCCGATGTGCCAGCCGTTCTCGATCAGCCCGCCGTGGGCGAGCTGGACGCCCTTGGGGGTCGAGGTGGTCCCGGAGGTGTACAGGATGTACGCGACGTCGTCCGGCGTGACCGCCCGCTGGGCTGCCTCGAGCGCGGCGTCGCTCACGTCCGCGCCCCGCTCGGCGAGCGCCTCGAGCGACGGCAGCGCGCCGGCCGGCACCTCCGCGGCCTCGCCGCCGCACACCACCGCGTGGCGGAGGTGGGGCAGCCGCGCCGCGCCCGCGCCGCCCATCTCGGCGAGGGCGGACAGGTAGTCGAGGCTCCCGAAGCGCGGCTGGGTCAGCAGGACGGAGGCCGCGCAGTGGCCGAGCACGTACTCGAGCTCGCGCGGGCGCGACCAGGTGCTGATCGGCACCAGGACCCCGCCCAGCAGGGTCACCGCGAAGTCGATCGGCAGCCACTCCGGCCGGTTGCTCATGAGTAGCGCGACGCGGTCGCCACGGTGCACGCCCAGGCGCAGGAGGCCGCGGGCGAGCCGGCGCGCGCGGGCCCGGGTCTCCGCGTAGCTCCAGCGCACGCCCCCGGTGGCGTCGACGAGCAGCTCGTGCTCCGGCTGGCGCGCGGCCAGCTCGTCGAGCAGGTCGGGCAGGGTGTGGCTGGCGGGGCGGAGCACGGGGCTCGAGCGGACGGTCAGCGAGGGGTCACCGGACGTCGGGCGGGAGCGCGCTCGACATCGCGTCCCGCTGCGCCGAGTGCTCGGCCCACCGCGGCTCCGGCCACGAGGGACAGGAGTCGCTGATGTCGCGGTAGGCCGGATAGCGCCGGA
>DASZJM010000700.1:0-5600 GCA_035948165.1 Candidatus Methylomirabilota bacterium | reverse complement strand
CTGGCTGATGAGGACCCAGCCTGGCACCTGTCGCTCCGCGCGCGCCCAGAGCGCGTCCGGGCCGACGCGTGCACGCCCGTCCGCGGCCCGGCCACCGCGCCCGCCCCCCGGCGCCGGGCGCGCCTCGGCCGCGGCCGGCGGAGGGGGCTCGGAGCCGGTCAGCCGGTAGAGGAGGTCGTTCGCCCACTGGTAGGACATGACGAGGCCGGTGAGCGTGATCACGAAGAGCACCGGCGCGCACCAGATCCCGATCACGTTGTGCCAGTTGAAGTTGCGAGCCCGGCCGCGCAGGCTCAGGTCGAACCGGGTCGCCTGTCGGAGCGCGGCGGCGGTCCATCCCCGCGGCCACCAGAGGAAGACGCCGAGCGAGACCAGCCCGAGAAGGCCCAGGTTGGCCGCGCCGGTGATCGGCCGGCCGACGTCGCGCGCGCCGAGCCAACGGTGCCACTCGACCACCTCGTGAAGGACGTCGTGCACCCGGGAGAAGCCGCCCAGCACTGTGCCGCGGTAGGGATCGACGAAGAGCGCGCCGCCGTCGCGGCCGAACCTCACCACGAGCGCGGCGGCCGGGTCGGAGCGGAGCGTGACGATCGAGGGGCGCACGTCCGGCCGCGCCTCGCGCGCGCGGGCCACCAGCGTCTCCAGCGGCCGGCGGGCCGCGCCCGGGGGTGGCACCACGATCCGTCGATCGCGCTCGAGCCACTCGGTGATCTGCGGCTCGAAGGCCAGCAGCACGCCGGTCACCGACATGAAGGCGATCACCGTCCCGGCGGTCACCCCCACGAGCAGATGCAGCCAGAAGACGACCGGGCGGATGGACACGAGGATCCTAGTAGCGGCGGCTCGGTACCGGCTGCCCCGGCGTGCTGCCGGGCATCACGCGATCGGGCGCGCTCCCGGTGGTCGGCTGCTTCATGGCCTCGCGCACCTTGGCCACTTCCTTCTGCGCCGGCTCCTTCGTCTCGCTGTGCTGGGCCGCCTTCTCGAAGGCCTGCAGCGCCCCGGGCAGATCGTTCAGGCGGGTGCGCACCACGCCCAGGTTGAACCACGCCCGGCCGTCGTCGCGCAGGGTGGCCGCGCGGGTGAAGTCCTTCTCGGCAGTCGACAGGTCGTTCTTCTCGTAGGCCACGCGGCCGAGCGTGCTCCACACCTCGGGCGTCTTGGAGTCGCGATCGGCCAGGGTCTGCAGCTGAGTCAGCGCGCGGGGCTGCTGGTTGGCCTTGAGCAGCATGAAGGCCAGGCGCACCCGCAGGTCGTCCTGGTCGCGCAGCGCGATGGCCGCCTCGTACTCGCGCGCGGCATCGTCCACCCGGTTGAGCTGCTCGAAGGCGCCGCCCAGATCGCGGTGTCCCGCGAACGAGCCGGGGTAGAGCTCCACCACCTTGCCGAAGGCGGCCGCCGCCTCGTCCCAGCGCGACTGGTGCATCGCGGCCTGGCCCCGGAGATAGTAGGCCAGCACGTGGGTCGGCTGCTGCGCGATGGCTTGCCCGCTCAGATCGCTGGCCCGCGCGTAGTCCTTCTTGTCCATGGCCTCGGCGGCCTGGCGGTAGAGGGAGAACGCCGGGTCGTCCCAGATGCCCTGGGCGGACGCGGTGCCCACGGTGGCGATGGCGCAGAACGCCAGGCCCACCGCGGTCCAGTGGTGACCGCCGGGGAAGCGGGGGGAGCGGCCGCGGCTCAGCGGGCGTTCAGCTCGAAGCGTACCGGCAAGGTGACCCATACGGTGACTGCCTCCTTTCCTCGCCGGGCGGGCTCGAAGAGCCAGGTCCGGATCGCCTCGACGGCCGCGCGATCCATGTCCGCCCGGCCCGCGGAGCGCTGCACCTGCACGGTGCCGACCTTGCCGCTGGCGAGTACTTCGAACCGGAGGGTGACCGTGCCCTCGACGCCTTCGCGCCGCGCCGCCTCCGGGTAGTGGGGAGTGGTCTGATAACCGCCCAGCGGGCGGGCGAACGAGGTGACGCCCTCGCCGCCGCCGCGGGCCACGGCGGTCCCGGCGCTCGCCGCGCCGCTGCGCGCGCCCGGGATCTCCGCCGACGGCAGCAGCAGGCCGCCGTCGCCGGCCGGGCCGGGAATCGGCAGCGCCGGGCCGGGCGCCTCCGCGGAGGCCATGTACCGGCGCTCGGGCGAGGCGGCGACCGGATCGGGCGCCCGCTCGGTGTGCGGGGTCGGGTCCTGCATCAGGGTCCGAGGCGGGGAGTCGGGGTGGACCACCCGGTTCAGCTTCGTGAGCACGCGCGGCATCTTCGGCTTCTCGGGCGGCGCGGGAGGGGGCGCCTCCACCCGGACCACCTCGACGGGGATCACCACGCGCTCGCCCTCGTGGCGCGCGATCGCCACCACCGACGAGGCGGCGGCGAGGCCCACCGCGTGGAGGCCCACCGAGAGCCAGATCGGCCAGCCGGCGAGTCGAGCGTCCAGCATGTTCGGTCTCCTCAGGCGTCCGCCCAGCGACGCAGGAGGTTGTGGTAGCAGCCGGTCAGCGCGACCACGCCCGGATTGTCGGGGGCAGCCTCGCTGACCTGACTGATGGCCATGTCCAGATCGAAGAGCAGCGACCGCTCCCCGTCGTCGCGCACCATGCTCTGCACCCAGAAGATCGACGCGAGGCGGGCCCCGCGGGTCACCGGCTGCACCCGGTGCAGGCTCGTGGCCGGGTAGAGGATCATGTCACCGGCGGGAAGCTTCACCGAGTGGGCGCCGTAGGTGTCGTCCACCACCAGTTCGCCGCCATCGTACTCCCCGGGGTGGCTCAGGAACAGGGTCGTGGAGAGGTCGGTCCGGACGCGCTGCGGCGAGCTGGTGAGCTCGCGAATGGCGTTGTCGACGTGAGCCCCGAAGGCCATCCCGGGCTCGTACCGGTTGAACAGCGGCGGGAACACCTTCAGCGGGAGCGCCGCGGCCATGAACAGCGGGGTCCGCTCGAGCGCGGTCACGACGACGTTGCCCATCTCCCGCGCCTCCGGCGTCGCCTCGTCCACCTGGAGGTTCTGCTTGACCCGGGCGCCAGGTGCCCGGACGTCTCGCGCCCGTCCACCCACTTGGCGGTCTCCATGATCGCGCGGCAATGCGCGACCTGGGCCTCGGTCAAGACCTTGGGAATGTGCAGGAGCATCGGGCGGCCTAGAACCTCAAGGTCCCGGTGAGCAGGAAGGTGCGCGCGTTGCCGGGGATGACGTGGCTCGGGTGGATCGCGTCGAAGTAGCGCTCGTCCGACACGTTGATCACGTTGAAGCGCAGCTCGAGCGGCTTGATCGGGCGGTAGGCCGCGGTCAGGTCGCCGCGCACGTACGACGGCACCACGTTCAGGTTGTCGGTGTTGGCGTAGCGCTTGTCCACGAACACCGCGCCCCCGCCCACCTGCCACTGGGGGGTGATGTCGTAGGTGGTCCACAGGCTCGCCGAGTGCTCCGGCACATTGGCCAGGCGCTTGCCCTGGACCGGCACCCCGTTCTGGATGTCCATGGAGTCGAGGACCCGAGAGTCGAGGCAGGCGTAGCTCAGCCAGGCGTTCCAGCCCGGCCGCACCCGGCCCACCACCTCGAGCTCGGCGCCCTGCACGCGCTGCTTGCCGTCGGTCACCTGGATGCCCAGCACCGGGTCGGTGGTGCGCGCGTTGTTCTTGTAGGTGCGGAAGACGGCGGTGCGGATGCCGAGGGCCCCGTCGAGCAGGTCCCACTTGGCCCCCAGCTCGAAGGTCTCGTTCTTCTCCGGCGCGGTCCCCGCGTTGTTCAGCGCCAGCACGAGCGCCTCGGCGGAGGGGTTGAACGAGGTGCCGTAGGAGAAGTAGTAGGTCTGCCACTTGGTGGGCAGGAACACCAGGGCCGCGCGCGGGCTCAGGGCCTCGTCGGTACGGGAGAGCTTCTGGCCCAGGAACATGTTGCGGAAGTCGGCGTCGAAGAGGTCGTAGCGGAGCCCGCCCATGATCTTCCACCGCTCGGTGATCGCCATCTCGTCGACCGCGTAGACGCCCGCCGAGGTGGCGCCCGCGGTGCCGTCGAAGTTCTTCACCCGCCCCATCGCGGCGAGGCTCGCGTCCGGGTTCGGGTTGATCAGCTCGGTGTTCGGCACTCCGGTGAACGTGTAGCGCCGCACGTCCGAGTTCTCCCGGGACGCATCGAAGCCGGCGACCAAGGTGTGCTTGAACCGCCACGTGTCGAACTTGGCGACCACCTCGGTGGTGTTGAGGATACTGGTGTCGAGCTCCCGCCGCTGGATGCCGGTGCGGGAGACCTGGATGGTGGAGAGCGGGTCCCCGGGCCCCGGCGTCCCCACGATAGCCGGGATGGAGGCGAGCGAGCCGCGGTCGAGCAGGGCGAGCCGCAGGGTGCTGCGGAACTTGATGCTCTCGTTGAAGAAGTCGTGCTCGAGCCGGATCGTGCCGATGTGGACGTCGTCGTGCTCGTAGTCGCGCTTGGGGAACCCGTAGAAATTCTCGGTGTTGACCTTCGCGGGGCCCCCGCGGAGATACGGCAAGCCGTAGTCCGGCAGGTTGTCGTCCCCCTGGTAGAAGTAGCTGACGATGAGGCGGGTCGGGCCGTTGAGGCCGATACCGAACGACGGCGCCACGCCCCAGCGCTCGCTGGTGACCAGGTCGCGACCCGGGGTGTCGCCCTTGAAGCCCATCAGATTCAGGCGCAGCGCGGCCGCGTCGCCGAGCGGCTGGTTGAAGTCGAGGGTCGCGCGCCCCTGCGGTCCGCTGCCGACGGTGCCGCTGACCTCGTAGAACGGGGTGAGCTTCGGCGTCTTGCTGACCTGGTTGATGATGCCGCCGGTCGAGCCGCGCCCGAAGAGGACCGACGAGGGTCCCTTGAGCACCTCGACCGACTCGAGGTTGAAGGTGTCGCGGGAGTACTGACCGAGGTCGCGCACCCCGTCGATGTAGATGTCGTTGCCGGCCGGAAAGCCTCGCAGGGTGAGGTTGTCGCCCTGACGCCCGCCCGCCTCCCCCGCGGCCAGGCTGATGCCGGGCACGGTGCGCAGCGCGTCGCGCAGGGTGAACATCGCGCGCTCGTCGAGCACCTCCTCCGGGATGACGGTGATCGACTGGGGTGTGTCCTTGATCGGGTCCGGGAGCTTGTAGAGGCTCGGCTCCTCGATCTTGAACTGGTTGCGCTGGCTGCGGGACGTCGACGCCCGGCAGCGCGACGTCGTTCTTGCCCTCCTTCTGCTCCGCGGTCGCCGGCGGGGTCTGGGCCCACGCCTCCGGGGCCACGAGCGCGAGACCCATGCCCACGCCCATGCCGACGGTGGACCCCATCAGATGGTGGAGCGCGCGCCCGTGGCGTCTGGCCCGCGCGATATGTCTCCGGAACGATCGGCTGCGACCCATCGCGACGCCTCCCGAGAATGAGATGGCCGGGCTGGCTCGCCGTGGGTCGTGGAGCGGAGCTGGCTAGCAGGGCGTCGTTAGGTAACCCTAACTGACGGAGGTTGTTCAACCCTAATTCACGGCGCGATCGTGAAGCCGCAGTTGCCGATGACCACCGTGGTGACCCCGAGCCCGGTCGACGGCGTCGCGAACGGATCCCAGGGGAGCTGGGCGTCGTAGTGGGTGTGCAGGTCGACGATCCCGGGCGCGAGCACGAGCCCCTGCGCGT
>DASZJM010000699.1:0-14625 GCA_035948165.1 Candidatus Methylomirabilota bacterium | reverse complement strand
GACGGGCCGATGGTCAAGATCAACTGCGCGGCCCTCCCCAAGGACCTGATCGAGTCCGAGCTGTTCGGCCACGTGAAGGGGGCGTTCACCGGGGCCTCCACCGACAAGCCCGGGCTGCTCGAGGAGGCGCATCGCGGCTCGCTGCTGCTCGACGAGATCACCGAGATGCCGCTCGACCTGCAGGCCAAGCTCCTGCGGGTCCTCGAGGACCGCACGGTCCGCCGCCTCGGCGGCGCCAAGACGGTGCCGGTCGACTTCCGGCTGATCTGCTCGACGAACCGGGAGCCGGAGGCCGCGCTGCGCGACGGGCGCCTCCGCCAGGATCTCTACTTCCGGATCAACACGGTCACCGTGACCCTGCCGTCGCTCCGCGATCGCTCGGGCGACATCCCGCTGCTCGCCAAGTCGTTCCTCGAGCGGTTCCGGCTCAAGCACAGCCGCGAGGTCGACACCATCGATCCGGAGGCCTACCGGCGTCTGCTCTCGTACTCCTGGCCCGGCAACATCCGCGAGCTGGAGCACGCCATCGAGCGCGCGGTGCTCGTGGCCCGGGGCAAGGAGATCGCGCTGAGCGACCTTCCGGAGCCGCTCCAGGCCAACGCCTCCCCGGAGGGCTCGGCGCCCCCGCCGGGATCCCTGGAGGAGATCGAACGGGTCTCCATCGTGCGCGCGCTCGAGTCCACCGGGTGGAACAAGCAGGCCGCCGCGCAGGTGCTGGGGCTGCGGCGCCCCACGCTCTACTCGAAGATGCGCCGCCACGGGATCCCGCAGCGCCGCGCCTGACGTTCGCCGCGAGACGTCCTGTCCGCTCAGTCTGTCAGGGCCTTGCCGCTCGGCCTGAGCCCTAGACGGTCAAGCCATTGAAAAACAAGGCACCAGACCTTGGCAATGGTCTTGCGTGTGCGAGGCGTTCGGAGGTAGGTACCATGCCGCGCATCCTGCTCGTCGACGATGACCCCGCCTGGCGCAAGCTCTATCGGATGGCCTTCGAGCCGCAGTTCGACCTGTTCGAGGCGACCGACGGCTACCAGGCCCTCTCCGTGCTGGGAGCCGTGCGTCCCGACGTCATCGTCCTCGATCTGCGCATGCCGAAGATGGACGGCATGGACTTCCTGCAGCGGCTGAGCCGCCGGAGCCCGAGGCCGAAGGTGGTCGTGTGCTCGGGCAGCTTCACCGAGTTCGAGCGGCCTCACATCCCCGGCGTGCTACTCGCCGCCAAGACTGCCGATCTGAAGGAGCTGTGGGCGGCCCTTCGTGTCGCGGTGCCGCCCGCGGTCGAGACGGCCGCCCCGATCAAGCATGCCGTCGCCACCGAGGATGCCGTCTGGCGGGATTGAGGCGGCCTCGCCGCCGCCCGTTGCCTAGCCGAAAGGCACTTCCGCAGCCCCTGCCTAGTTAGTAGGCACGACCCTCCCGCTCCCGCAAGCCTCCCATGCGCAATGCGTTGATTTGCCGAGCCCGGAGACCAGTGCGCCCAGCGGCACGACGAGTGCAGACAGGGCCCCCGGGGAGGCATACATGAAAAAGATCGAGGCCATCATCAAGCCCTTCAAGCTCGACGACGTGAAGGAGGCCCTGACCGGCATCGGGGTCATCGGCATGACGGTATCCGAAGTGCGCGGGTTCGGGCGGCAGAAGGGCCACACCGAGCTGTACCGGGGCGGCGAGTACACGGTCGACTTCCTCCCGAAGATCAAGGTCGAGGTGGTGGTGCCGGACAATCTCGCGGACAAGGTGGCCGGGGTCGTCGCAGGAGCGGCCAAGACCGGCAACATCGGCGACGGGAAGATCTTCATTCAACCGGTGGACACGGCGGTCCGGATCCGGACCGGCGAGCGCGACGAGAGCGCCCTCTGAGCCGCCGCGCCCCGCACCTCACTCGATCCGCCGACAGGGAGGTCATCGCTGGGATGAGACGGACCGTATCAGTCGCGATCACGCTCTTGCTCTGCGCCCTCGCGCTCGCGAGCGTGCCGGCCGCCTTCGCGCAGTCCACCTCGACGTCTCCCGCCCCGGTGGCCGCGCCGGCCGCCGCGCCCGCGCCGCCGCCCAAGATCGACAGCGGCGACACCGCGTGGGTCCTGGTGTCCTCCGCGCTCGTCCTGCTCATGACCGCGCCCGGCCTCGCCCTCTTCTACGGGGGGATGGTCCGGCAGAAGAACGCGCTCGGGACCCTGATGCAGAGCTTCATCATCCTGGCCCTGATCTCGGTGCAGTGGGTGCTCTGGGGCTACAGCCTGGCCTTCGGGCCCGACAAGGGCGGCATCATCGGCGGGCTCGAGTGGGTCGGCCTCAGCGGGGTCGGGCCCACGCCCAATCCGGACTACGCGGCGACGATCCCGCACACCGCCTTCATGCTGTTCCAGATGATGTTCGCGGTGATCACCCCCGCGCTGATCACCGGCGCGTTCGCGGAGCGCAAGAAGTTCTCCACCTTCCTCGTCTTCATCCTGGTGTGGGCGACGGTGGTCTACGATCCGCTCGCCCACTGGGTCTGGGGCGTCGGGGGCTGGCTCCGCAACCTGGGGGCCCTCGACTTCGCGGGCGGCACCGTCGTGCACATCTCCTCGGGCATCTCCGCGCTGGCCGCGGCCCTGGTCATCGGCAAGCGCAAGGGCTACGGCCACCAGCCGATGCCGCCCCACAACCTGCCGTTCACGGTGATGGGGGCGAGCTTGCTCTGGTTCGGCTGGTTCGGTTTCAACGCGGGCAGCGCGCTGGCCGCCAACGGCCTCGCGGCGCACGCGTTCATGACCACCAACACCGCGACCGCGGCGGCCGCGCTCGGCTGGATGTTCACCGAGTGGTCGTCGCGCGGCAAGCCGACGGTGCTCGGCGCCGCGTCCGGCGCGGTGGCGGGGCTGGTGGCGATCACGCCCGCGGCGGGCTACGTCACCCCGATGGCCGCGATCATCATCGGGGCGGTGGCCGGGTTCATCTGCTACTCGGCGTGCAACCTCAAGTCGCGGCTGGGCTACGACGACTCGCTCGACGTGGTGGGCGTGCACGGGGTGGGCGGCACCTGGGGGGCGCTCGCCACCGGCATCTTTGCCACCAAGCTCGTGAACGACGCGGGCGGCGACGGGCTCCTCTACGGCAATCCCAAGCAGCTCGGCATCCAGTTTCTGGCGGTGGTGGTCACGTGGGTGCTCGGGTTCGTGATGACCACCGTGATCCTGAAGGTGCTCGACGCAGTCATGGGGCTCCGGGTCACCGACGAGGAGGAGGCGGCGGGCCTCGACCTGTCGCAGCACTCGGAGACGGCCTACACGCTCGGCGGGGCCTCGGCCTATAGCGACGCGCGGACCGGCCACTAGACGGCACGAGGCCCTTGACGGGTCCGGGCCAAACCACTAACGTTGGGTGCTCGGCGGGGCGGTGAGCCCGCCGGTCCCCGTATTTTCCTCGACTCCACGACGAGCCGACGAAGGAGGCAGACGGATGAACCCGAAGGACGTGTTGAAGATGGCCAAGGAGAAGGGTGTCCGGATCGTGGATCTGCGGTTCATCGACCTGCCCGGTCTGTGGCAGCACTTCTCGATCCCGGTCTCGGAGCTCAACGAAGGAATCTTCGAGAGCGGCCTCGGCTTCGACGGCTCCTCGATCCGCGGATTCCAGACCATCGACGAGTCGGACATGCTGCTGATCCCCGATCCGACGTCCGCGCAGATGGACCCGTACACCGCGGTGCCCACCATGGTCCTGATCTGCAACGTGAAGGACCCGGTGACCGGCAAGGCTTACAGCCGTGACCCGCGCTACGTGGCCCAGAAGGCGGAGGCCTACGTCAAGAAGAGCGGGGTGGCCGACACGATCTACATCGGTCCGGAGCTCGAGTTCTTCTTCTTCGATTCGATCCGCTTCGACCAGAGCTACAACTACGGGTTCTACTTCATCGACTCCAACGCGGGCGCGTGGAATACCGGCGCCGAGGGCACGCCCGAGCGGCCCAACCTCGGCTACAAGCCACGCTACAAGCAGGGCTACTTCCCGGTGCCCCCGATGGACCAGTTCCAGGACATCCGGTCCGACATGGTCCTGGCCCTGGAGTCGGTCGGGATCCGGGTCGAGGTGCACCACCACGAGGTGGCCACCGGCGGCCAGACCGAGATCGACATGCGCTTCGACACCCTGACGAAGATGGCGGACCGGGTGTGCTGGTACAAGTACTGCGCGAAGAACACGGCCAAGAAGTGGGGGAAGACCGCGACCTTCATGCCCAAGCCCCTGTTCCAGGACAACGGCTCGGGCATGCACACCCACCAGTCGCTGTGGAAGAACGGCAAGAACCTCTTCTACGAGCGGGGCGGGTACGCGGACATCTCCAAGACCTGCCTCTACTACATCGGCGGCATCCTGAAGCACGCCCCCGCGCTCCTCGGCTTCATCGCGCCGTCCACCAACAGCTACAAGCGGCTGGTGCCGGGCTACGAGGCCCCGATCAACCTGGTGTACAGCCAGCGCAACCGCTCGGCGGCCATCCGCATCCCGATGTACTCCAAGGCCGAGGGGGCCAAGCGCATCGAGTTCCGCACCCCGGACCCGACCTGCAACCCGTACCTCTCGTTCGCGGCCTGCGTGATGGCGGGTCTCGACGGCATCGCCAACAAGATCGACCCGGGCAAGCCGGTCGACAAGGACCTCTACGAGCTGCCCGCCGCCGAGCAGAAGAAGATCAAGCAGCTGCCGGGCGCGCTCGACATCGTGCTCGACAATCTCGAGAAGGATCACGAGTTCCTGCTGAAGGGTGACGTGTTCACGCCGGACCTGATCGAGACCTGGATCGACTACAAGCGGAAGAACGAGGTGGACCCGATCCGGCTGCGTCCGCACCCGTACGAGTTCGCCCTCTACTACGACATCTAGGCTCTGACCGGGCGTCCGGCTCGACCGGGCGCCCGGCTTTCATCTCGGCCTCCCGGCTCATGCCCCGGGCTCATCCTAATGGCGGGCTCGGGGGCCGCGCTGCTCACGCGCTGGGCGCGCTGATCGCCGGCTGAGCAGCCGCGACCCGAGTGCGGCCCGCAACCCCGCGGTTTCGCTGCTGCGCGCCCTGGCACTTCCCTTGCTGCCCTGCTTCGCCATGAAACCACACTGGCGAGTGCTCATCATCGACGATCACGCTCCGTCGCGGGCCGCGGTGGCCGAAGCGGTGACGGCCCAGGGCGGGCAAGTGGTAGGGAACGGCAGCCGGGCCGAAGACGTCCTGCGGCTCGTGGACAAGTACCGGCCGGACGTCGCGGTCCTGGCGGTGGGCCTGCCCGACGGCGACGGGGTGCAGGCCGCGCGCGAAGTGATGACCGTGTCTCCGTGCCCGGTGGTCATGCTCACGAGCCACACCGACGCGCCGGTGGTGGCGCGGGCGGTGGATGCGGGAGTCCTGGGCTTCCTCGCGAAGCCGGTGCGGGCCGAGGAGCTGGGGCCCACGCTCGAGGTGGCGGTGCACCGGTTCCGCGAGATCGAAGCCATGCGCAAGGAGAACGAGCTGCTCAAGCGCAAGCTCGAGTCGCGCAAGCTCGTCGAGCGGGCGAAAGGCATCCTCATGACGCGGCTCGGCCTGAGTGAGCCGGAGGCCTTCCGGCGCATTCAGAAGACCGCGATGGACACCCGCAAGCCCATGGTGGAGGTCGCCCAGGCTCTGCTGCTCACCGAGGAAGTGGGACACGCCCGCGCGGCCAAGCCGTAGTCGCTGCTGAAATCGCGGGCACACCGATTGGACTGCCTACCGAGTAGGCAGTCCTTTTGGTCTGTGGACCCTGATGTCACAGGCAACCGTTTGAAAACCTTGATCCCGGACCGGGGCACGCGGCTTGCTCCGAGACGGGTCGGCGCACCGAGACAGCGGGGTCGGTGGGGAGCGCGCCGGTACCGGCCAGGGCCGAGACCCAATGAAGGGTCCACGACAACATCACTGCTCGGAGCGAAAGGAGATCGGTATGGCGGCAGTTTCACGCAGGGACTTTCTGAAGACGGCCGGCGCGATCGGGGCGGGCGCGGCGGTCGGCATCGGCTTCCCGGCCGTGCTGAGAGCGCAGGGCGGGGGAAGCGTGAAGGTGGGCGTGCTGCACTCGCTGTCCGGCACCATGGCCATCAGCGAGGTCTCGCTCCGTGATGTCTGCATGATGGCGTTCGACGAGATCAACGCCAAGGGCGGGGTGATGGGCAAGAAGATCGAGCCGGTGGTCGTCGACCCGGCCTCGAACTGGGACCTGTTCGCGGAGAAGGCCAAGCAGCTCCTGCTCCAGGACAAGGTCTCGGTCACCTTCGGGTGCTGGACCTCGGTCAGCCGCAAGTCCGTGCTCCCGGTCTTCGAGAACAACAACGGCCTGCTGTTCTACCCGGTGCAGTACGAAGGCGAGGAGTGCTCGAAGAACGTCTTCTACACCGGCGCGACCCCGAACCAGCAGCTGATCCCGGCCGCCGAGTACCTGATGTCGAAGGAGGGCGGCGGCTACAAGAAGTTCTACCTGCTGGGCACCGACTACGTGTTCCCGCGCACCGCCAACAAGATCCTGCGCGCGTTCCTGCTCGCCAAGGGCATCCCGGCGGACTCGATCGCGGAGGAATACACCCCGTTCAACCATCAGGACTACCAGACCATCGTCGGCAAGATCAAGCGCTTCTCCTCGGGCGGCAGCGCGGCGGTGCTCTCCACCATCAACGGCGACTCGAACGTGCCCTTCTACAAGGAGTTCGCCAACCAGGGCCTGCGCTCCGAGCAGTGCCCAATCATGGCCTTCAGCGTGGCCGAGGACGAGCTGCGCGGGATGGACACCTCCGCGCTGGTCGGTCACCTCGCGGCGTGGAACTACTACCAGTCGGTGGAGACGCCGCAGAACAAGAAGTTCGTGCAGGCCTTCAAGGCCTACGCCAAGAAGAACAACCTGCCGGGCGGCGACAAGCGGGTCACCGACGATCCGATGGAGGCGGCGTACTTCGGCGTCTACATCTGGAAGCAGGCGGCCGAGAAGGCCAAGTCGTTCGAGGTCGACGCGGTCCGCAAGGCGGTCTACGGCCAGACGTTCCTCGCCCCGGGCGGCCAGATCAAAATGGACGAGGCCAACCAGCACACCTACAAGCCGGTGCTCATCGGCGAGATCCTGAAGGACGGTCAGTTCAAGGTCGTCTCGCGCTCCAAGGGCCTGGTGAAGGCCGACCCGTGGAGCCAGTACACGAGCCCCGACAAGGGCTGCGACTGGATCAAGCACCAGGGCACGTACCAGAAGAAGGCGTAAGCACATCGTGTGGAAGTCGCTTCTCCTCGCGCTCGCGCTGCTGCCGGGGCTCAGCGCCCCGGCAGTGGCGCAGAGCGCGGGGGCTTCTGCCGTCGGCGCGGCTCCCGTCGCCGGCCCCTCCGCCGAGATCGCCAAGCACATCGCCGACGTGGCCTCCGCCGACGCCGAGGTCCAGGAGGCCGCCGCGGTGGCCCTCGGCAAGACCGGCGACCGCAAGATCCTCCCGCTGCTCGAAGCCCTCCGCGAGGGCAGCGTCTACGTCCGGCCTCGGCCGGGCGGCCAGAAGGAGACCGTCATCGTGGGCGACAAGGTGAGCGAGGGGGACAAGACCCTCGTGCCGCTGTTCCGCGCCTACGGGCGCGAGGCGCTCACCGGCCCCGACGGCAAGCCGCTGCTCGCGGATCTCACGACCCTCGAGGAGGTGTCGACCGGCCGGCGCCTGCGCATCGCGATCCGCCCGCTGATCGACGCGTTCTCTGGCCAGAGCGATCTCGCCAACCCCGACCCGGCCACCCGGCGCGCCGCCGCCACCAAGATGGGCTACACCGGCGACGCGGCCACCCGTCAGGTGCTCGAGGACGCGCTCGGCAAGGAGCGGGACCGGTGGGCCCGCTTCGCCCTGCAGGAGGCGATCGCCCTGATCCAGCTGCGCACCGGCAACGACGGGGAGCGGGTGGCCGCCGCGGAGGCGCTCGGGCGCCTGCGCAGCGCCAACGCGATGGAGCCGCTCTACCAGCTCACGGGCGACGCGCAGACCCCGGCCCCGCTCGCGACGGCCGCCCGCGCCGCGATCAAGCGCATCGAGCGCTGGGGGCTCTTCACCCAGGCCATCGAGATCGCCTTCCAGGGCCTCTCGCTCTCCTCGATCCTGCTGCTGATGGCGCTCGGGCTCGCCATCGTCTTTGGCCTCATGGGTGTGATCAACATGGCCCACGGCGAGCTGATGGCGCTGGGCGCCTACGCCACGTTCCTCATGCAGGGCTGGTTCACCGCCCACTTCCCGGCCTACTTCGACTACTACTTCCTGGTCGCGCTGCCCTTCTCCTTCCTGGTATCGGCGGCCGCGGGGCTCCTGCTGGAGCGGGGCGTGATCCGCTTCCTCTACGGCCGCCCGCTCGAGACCCTGCTGCTGACCTGGGGCGTGAGCCTGATGATCCAGCAGGGCCTGCGCCTGTGGTTCGGCGCCGCCAACGTCGACGTGACCTCGCCCCGCTGGCTCTCGGGCGGCATCCCGGTGATGATCGGCGTGCAGCTGCCGTACAACCGCCTCTTCATCATCGGTCTCGCCGCGGCGTGCGTCGGCGCGATGTACTTCCTCCTGTTCCGTACCGACGCCGGGCTGCGAATCCGCGCGGTCACCCAGAACCGCGGGATGGCCGCGTGCCTGGGGGTGCGGGCGCGCTGGGTCGACGCGGGCACCTTCGCCCTCGGCGCGGGCCTCGCCGGCCTGGCCGGCTGCGCGATCACCCAGATCGGCAACGTGGGGCCCGAGCTCGGCCAGAACTACATCGTGGACTCGTTCATGGTGGTGGTGACCGGCGGGGTCGGCAAGCTCCTCGGGAGCATCCTGGCCGCGGTCGGGATCGGCGGGCTCAACAAGATTATTGAACCAGGAATGGGCGCGGTGTTCGGGAAGGTCCTCATCCTGGTGCTCGTGATCGTCTTCATCCAGCGCCGGCCGGCCGGCCTCTTCGCGACCAAGGGGCGCTATGCGGAGTCTTGAGGCCTGGGGACTCCTGGGCGTCGCGGTGCTGCTGGTGGTGGTGCTCCCGGGGCTGAACGCGCTGCCCGCGGGCTCGGCGCTGCGGATCTCCGACTTCACCCTCAACCTCTTCGGGAAGTTCCTGGCCTACGCGATCCTCGCGCTCGGCATCGACCTGATCTGGGGCTACACCGGCGTCCTCTCGCTCGGCCACGGGGTCTTCTTCGGCCTCGGGGCGTACGCGATGGGCATGCACCTGATGCTCGAGATCGGCACCCGCAGCGTCTACGGCAACGTGCTGCCCGACTTCATGGTGTGGAACCAGGTGACCGAGCTGCCGCTCTTCTGGAAGCCGTTCTACAGCGTGCCCTTCACCCTCCTCGCGATCGTGGTGGTGCCCGCGCTCTTCGCCTTCGTGTTCGGCTACTTCACGTTCCGGAGCCGCATCCGCGGTGTCTACTTCTCGATCATCACCCAGGCCCTCGCCCTGAGCACCTGGCTCATGTTCAACCGCAACGCGATGAACCTGGGCGGCACCAACGGCCTGAGCGGCTTCAAGTCGATCTTCGGGTTCACCCTGAACAGCGCGGCGACGCAGCGCGGGCTCTACGTCGCGACCGCGCTCTGCCTGTGCGGCGCCTTCGTGCTGTGCCGCAGCATCGTCCGCTCGCCCGCGGGTCGGGTGCTGATCGCCATCCGCGACAGCGAGACCCGCGTGCTGTTCTCCGGCTACTCGCCGGCCGCGTTCAAGCTGTTCGTGTTCGTGGTCTCCGCGGTCCTCGCGGGCGTGGCGGGGGCCCTCTACGCCCCGCAGGTCGGCATCATCACCCCGGCCAAGATCGGGGTGCTGCCGTCCATCGAGATGATCATCTGGGTGGCGGTGGGCGGGCGGGGGACCCTGCTGGGGCCGGTGGTGGGCGCGCTCGGCGTGAACTGGCTCCAGAGCCTGCTGACCACCCACTATCCGGATCTCTGGCTGCTGGTCCTGGGCGGGCTGTTCGTCGCGGTGGTGCTCTTCTTCCCCGACGGGGTCGTGGGCACCGCCCAGAAGCTGCTGAAGGGCGGAGGACACCTGGGCACCATGGGCGTACGGCTGACCGGACCGGCTAAGCCGCAGACCGAAGTGCCTCACCGTCAGGCGCGCTGACCCATGAACTTCACCGCCGCCGCGCCGGAAGGCTCGATCATCTACCTGGAGAGCGTGACCGTCGACTTCGACGGCTTCAAGGCCCTCCACGACTTGAACTTCTTCATGGACTACCGCGAGCTGCGCGTGGTGATCGGGCCCAACGGGGCGGGCAAGACCACGCTGCTCGACGTCATCTCCGGCAAGGTGCAGCCCGCGACGGGCCGGGTCATCTTCGGCAAGCACACCGACCTGATCGGGCGGCGCGAGAACGAGATCGCCTCCCTGGGCGTCGGCCGGAAGTTCCAGACCCCGTCGATCTTCGGCAACCTGAGCGTGCGGGAGAACCTCGAGCTGTCGCTGGCCCGGCCGAGCAAGGGCGTGCTGGCCACCCTGCGGGCCCGGCTCGACGGGGAGCAGCGCAGCCGGATCGCGGAGACCCTGGAGACCATCGGGCTCGGGGGCCGGGGCGGCGAGCGGGCCGGTGGCCTCTCGCACGGTGAGAAGCAGTGGCTCGAGATCGGCATGGTCATCGTGCAGCAGGCGGAGCTGCTCCTGGTGGACGAGCCGGTGGCCGGCATGACCGACGAGGAGACCGCCCACACCGCCGAGCTCCTGCAGTCGGTCGCGCGGGAGCGCGCGGTCCTGGTGATCGAGCACGACATGGAGTTCGTGCGCAGCCTCGCCCGCAAGGTCACCGTGCTCCACGAGGGCAGCGTCCTCTGCGAGGGCTCGGTCGACGAGGTGCAGCGGGACGAGCGGGTGCGCGAGGTCTACCTGGGCCGGAACCGCTCGCGGACCGAGGCGGCCCATGCTTGAGGTGCGCGGCCTCAACGTGGCCTACGGCGAGAGCCAGGTGCTCTGGGACGTCTCGCTCGACGTGCCGGCCGGCAGCGTGGTGTGCCTCATGGGCCGGAACGGAGTGGGCAAGACCACCCTCCTCAAGTCGATCATGGGCCTCCTGCCCATCCGGTCGGGCCGGGTCGCGTTCGACGGAACCGACCTGGGCGGCCGCCGACCGGAGGAGCGCGCGGGCTGCGGCATCGGCTACGTGCCGCAGGGCCGCGAGATCTTCCCGAACCTCACCGTGCAGGAGAACCTGCGGATGGGGCTGCTCGGCTCCCGCCGCAACGGTCACGGCGGCGGCGACCCGCTCGAGCACGTCTTCGAGCTGTTCCCGAAGCTCCAGACGCTGCTGGGCCGCAAGGGCGGCGTGCTCTCGGGGGGCGAGCAGCAGCAGCTCGCGATCGCCCGCGTGCTCCTGGCACGCCCGAAGCTCCTCCTGATGGACGAGCCCACCGAGGGAATCCAGCCGTCGGTGATCGACCAGATCGAGGAGGCCATCGAGCGCATCAAGGGGCAGGGGATCTCGGTGCTGCTGGTCGAGCAGTACCTCGAGTTCGCCTGGCGGCTCGCCTCCGCCTACGCGATCATGCGCAAGGGCACGATCGTGTCGCGGGGCTCGACCAAGGACCTCCGTGAGGATATGGTCAGGCAGCACCTGACGGTTTAAACTCCCGCCCATGCACCTGACCCCCCGCGAGCAGGACAAGCTGCTCATCTTCACCGCCTCCGAGCTGGCCCGCCGGCGCCGCGCCCGGGGCCTCAAGCTCAACTACCCCGAGGCGCTGGCCCTGATCACCGCGGAGGTACTGGAGGGCATCCGCGACGGCCGGAGCGTCTCCGATCTCATGGCCTTCGGCATCACGATCCTCGGCCGCGACGACGTGATGGACGGGGTGCCCGAGATGCTGGAGGAGGTCCAGGTCGAGGGGACGTTCCCGGACGGGACCAAGCTCGTCACGATTCACCATCCGATTCGATGACGCGAACGAGAGTGGGGCGCGTGGGCGGACGGTGGTTTACTTCCTCGAGCTCTTCATCTGCGGGGGCCCGGAAATGGCCCCCGCACTCCCCCATTTGGCGGTCCGACGTTTCGGCGCTTGGGCTCGCGTGTTAGGAGGGCGGCGTGATTCCGGGTGAGTATCTGCTGGGCGAGGGGGACATCGAGGCGAACGTGGGGCGGCGCACGCTGCAGCTCACGGTGGCGAATACGGGGGACCGGCCGGTGCAGGTGGGGTCGCACTTCCACTTCTTCGAGGCGAATCGGGCGCTGCGCTTCGATCGGGGGCAGGCGTTCGGCATGAGGCTCAACGTGCCGGCGGGCACCGCGGTGCGCTTCGAGCCGGGCGACGAGAAGATCGTCACCCTGGTGGAGCTGGCGGGTGCGCGCGAGGTGTACGGGCTGAACGCGCTGACCGACGGGCCGGCGGGCGCCCCGCGCCGCGCGGAGAGCCTGAAGCGCGCGGCGGACGGCGGCTTCGAGGGCGCGCGCTCGTGAGCCTGCGGCTGCCCCGCCGGCAGTACGCCGACCTCTACGGCCCCACCGTGGGCGACCGGGTGCGCCTGGCCGACACCGAGCTGCTCATCGAGGTGGAGCGCGACTTCACCTCCTACGGTGACGAGGTGAAGTTCGGGGGCGGCAAGGTGATCCGCGACGGGATGGGCCAGTCGGCCCGCGCCACCGCCGGGCCGGAGGTCCTCGACCTCGTCATCACCAACGCCCTCGTGCTCGATCACTGGGGCATCGTGAAGGCGGACATCGGCATCCGGGCGGGGCGCATCGTGGGAATCGGCAAGGCGGGCAACCCCGACATCATGGCGGGCGTGAGCCCGGGCATGGTGGTGGGCGCCTCCACCGAGGTCATCGCGGGCGAGGGACGGATCGTCACCGCCGGCGGCATCGACAGCCACATCCACTTCATCTGCCCGCAGCTGATCGACGAGGCCCTGTCCGCCGGGCTCACCACCCTGATCGGCGGCGGCACCGGGCCCGCCACCGGCACCGCGGCCACCACGTGCGCGCCCGGCGCCTGGAACATCCACCGGATGCTGGAGGCGGCCGAGGCCTTCCCGATCAACCTGGGCTTCCTGGCCAAGGGCAACGCCTCGCGTCCGGAGCCGCTCCGGGAGCAGGTGGAGGCGGGGGCCATCGGCCTCAAGCTCCACGAGGACTGGGGCACGACGCCGGCCGCCATCGACGCGGCGCTGACCGTGGCCGAGGAGATGGACATCCAGGTTGCGATCCACACCGACACGCTCAACGAGGCGGGCTTCGTGGAGGAGTCGATCCGCGCGTTCAAGGGGCGGACGATCCACACGTACCACACCGAAGGGGCGGGCGGCGGCCACGCCCCCGACATCATCCGGGTGGTGGGCGAGGCGAACTGCCTGCCGTCCTCCACGAACCCGACGATGCCGTTCACGGTCAACACCATGGACGAGCACCTCGACATGCTGATGGTGTGCCACCACCTGAACGCGCGGATCCCCGAGGATCTCGCGTTCGCGGAGTCGCGCATCCGCGCGGAGACGATCGCGGCGGAGGACGTGCTGCACGATCTGGGCGCGATCAGCATGCTCTCCTCCGACTCGCAGGCGATGGGACGCATCGGCGAGGTCATCTCGCGCACCTGGCAGACCGCGCACAAGATGAAGGGCCAGCGCGGCGCGCTCCCCGGCGACGGCCGCGCCGACAACGTGCGGGCCAAGCGCTACGTGGCCAAGTACACGATCAATCCCGCCATCGCCCACGGCATCTCGCACGAGGTGGGCTCGATCGAGGTCGGCAAGCTCGCCGATCTCGTGCTCTGGAAGCCCGCCTTCTTCGGGGTCAAGCCGGAGATGGTGCTCAAGGGCGGGCTCATCGCGGTGGCCGCGATGGGAGACCCCAACGCGTCGATCCCCACGCCCCAGCCGGTGCGGTATCGCCCCATGTTCGGCTCGTTCGGGGGTGCGGTGCAGTCCACCGCGATCACGTTCCTCTCGCGGGCCGCGGTGGAGGATGGGGTCGCGGCGCGGCTCGGGCTGCGCAAGATGACCGCCGCGGTTCGCGGTTGCCGGGGCCTGGCCAAGTCGGCGATGATCCACAACGCCTACTGCCCGCGCATGGAGGTGGACGCGGAGACGTACGAGGTACGGGCCGACGGCCAGCTCCTCACCTGCGAGCCCGCCCGCGTGCTGCCGATGGCCCAGCGCTACTTCCTCTTCTAGCGATGGTGGTCATCACCGAGCCGCCGGGGACGATCGAGCCGGGGGCGCTGGCGGGGAAGACGCGCGACACGCTCCGTCTCACCTGGGAGGAGCGGTGCTGGACCCGCAAGCGGGTCGTCACTACCGGCGGACGGGAGATCGCGATGGCGCTGCCGACCGGGACGGTGCTCGAGCCGGGTCAGATCCTCGCGGCGGAGGGCGACTGGTACCTCGCGGTCGAGGGGCGCCCCGAGCCGGTCCTGGCCGTGTTTCCGGCCAGCCGTGCCGAGGCGCTGCGCTTCGCCTTCGACGTGGGCAACCGCCACTTCACCCTCGCGGTCGAGGACGGCGCGCTCGTGGTCCCCGACGATCCCGCGATGACCCAGCTCGCGGCGCGCGCGGGCGCGCGGTGGGAGCGGCGCGAGATGGTCTACACGCCGCTCGGCGGCGGGCCCGATGAGTGACCCGCGCCTGCTCTCGCTGCTCCACTTCGCGGACAGCGCCCTGCCCACCGGCGGCTACGCGCACTC
>DASZJM010000698.1:0-1788 GCA_035948165.1 Candidatus Methylomirabilota bacterium | reverse complement strand
CTCCGGGTGGGCGCGCGCGGCGCCACGGTGGCCTGCATCTGGGACGCGGCGGCGGTGCAGGCGTGCGCGACGGCAGGCGTCGGCCGTCGCGTCACGCTCGAGATCGGCGGCAAGGTGGACGACCGCCACGGCGCGCCGCTCTTGGTGACCGGCACGGTGCGCACGCTCTCCGACGGGCGCTTCGTGCACCGCGGGCCGATGATGACCGGGCTCCCCGGCCGCCTCGGCGCCACCGCGGTGCTGGACATCGACGACGTGAAGGTGATACTCATCTCCTACCGCTGGCAGACCCTCGATCCGGAGATGATGCGGTTCGTGGGCATCGACCCACTCTCGGAGAAGATCCTGGTCGTGAAGTCGACCATTCACTATCGCGCGGCCTTCGAGCCCATCGCCAAGGAGATCATCGAGGTGGACGCGCCGGGCCTGTCCTCGTCCAACCTCGCGCGCTTCGACTTCCGGCGCATCCGGCGCCCGATCTTCCCGCTCGACCCCGACCTGGAGTACGAGGCGGATTAGAAGGAGAGGGCCCAGCATGTCCTTCACCGGGTTCACCCCATCCGACTTCAAGGTGTTCGAGATCCCGGGGTTCAAGCCCCGCATGGACGCCATCCGGACCCGCATCCGCCCGAAGCTCGAGGCGGTCGGCCGCGAGCTGCTGTCGGACGTGGCCCGGGTGGGCGGAGCCGAGGCCTTCGTGCACGTGGCCAAGCACGCGCGACGCACCGTGACCCCGCCCGACGATACCTGGGTCGCCTTCGCGCTCGACCGGCGCGGCTACAAGAAGCACTGCCACTTCAAGGTCGCGGTGTCGCGGGCCGGGGTCCGCTTCCTCTTCGAGGCCGGTCCCGAGCACGCGCAGAAGAGGCGCTGGCTCGCGGCGTGGAAGCGCCACACCCGCCAGCTGGTGCCGGTGCTGCGGCGGGCCAAGGGGCTCGGCTGGTTCAAGAACGAGCACGACGAGACGCCGGCCGCGATCCTCATCGACCTGCCCGCCGACGCGGTGGCGCGCCTCGGCGACGAGCTGCTGCGCACCCGCGACGGCCAGTTCGTGCTGGGCCGCCGCGTGCCCGCCGAGGAGGCGGTGAAGTGGAAGCCCCGCGAGTACGCGCGGGCCGCGCGCGAGACCTTCCACCTGCTGGCGCCACTCTACCGCCTCAAGTGAGCGCGGACCCGCGACCGGATGTCCGCTATCTGGGGGAGTGCGGGGGCCATTTCGGGGCCCCCGCAGCTGAAGAGGCTGAAGAAGTAAACGGTCGACCGCCGGTCCTGGTCCCAGGTGGGTGCCGGTGACCAGCGCCGCGGTGTTCGACATGGATGGCGTCTTGATCGATAGCGGGGCGCACCATCGGCACGCGTGGCGCATGCTGCTCGCCGAGCTGGGAGCCGAGCCCGCCGAGCCCGAGCACTGGCGCCTCACCATCGGACGGCCTAGCGAGGAGGCGATCCCGCTCCTGCTCGGCCGGCGGGTGAGCGGAGCGGAGGCGCGACGCCTGGCCCGGCGCAAGCGCGACCTCTATCAGGAGCGCGCCCAGACCGGGCTCGATCCGGTGCCGGGGGTGCGCGAGTTCCTCGAGTCCCTCGCGCGGCTCGACGTGCCGCGCGCGGTCGGCACCTCCGCCTCGCGCTGGGACGCGGAGCGGCTGCTCGACCACCTCGGACTCCTGCGCTACTTCGACGTGATGGTCACCGCCGACGACGTGATGCGCGGCAAGCCCGACCCCGAGGTGTGGACGGAGGCGGCGCGGCGTCTGCGGGTGGCCACCGCACGCTGCGTGGTCTTCGAGG
>DASZJM010000697.1:0-7624 GCA_035948165.1 Candidatus Methylomirabilota bacterium | reverse complement strand
GAACGGCGTGGAGCGGCCCATCGGGCTCCTGGCCAACATCGAATCGCCGCGCGGGCTGCGCCTCGCCGCCGAGATCGCGCGGGCGCATCCGCGCGTAGTCGGCCTCCAGCTCGGGCTCGGCGACCTGTTCGAGCCCTTCGGGATCGACCGGGCGGACGCCCAGGCGGTGCACGCCATGCAGCTCGCGGTGCGATTGGCCGCCGCGGAGGCCTCCATCTGGGCCTGCGACACGGTCTATGGCACCGTGAGCGACCCCGACGGGTACACCCGCGAGGCGACCGCGGCGCGCCGTCTCGGCTTCGTGGGGAAGTCGTGCATCCACCCGACCCAGGTCCCGCTCGCCAACGCGGTCTTCCGTCCGACCGACGGAGAGATCGCGGCGGCCCGGCGCGTGGTCGACGCGGCGCAGGGCGCGGAGCGCGACGGCGTGGGCGCGTTCCTCGTGGACGGGCGGATGATCGACGTGCCGTTCATCAAGCGGGCCGAGTCGATTCTCGGGGCGGCGCGCCGCCTCGACCTCTTGGGTTGACGCGTCGCCGGCGTTGGTGCAGGCTCGGCCGAGGCTCGCCGGGGGTGCTGCTGGCCCGACACTGTCCGTGACACGGTCGTGACGGAGCGCCGCCGCCGCGCCCTCGAATCTGCCGATCTCCACCCAATCCAGGCCCGTCCGGTGTGGCCCGATTCTTGCGATTTGCCCGGCAAGGTCTTCCCCCAGCACCATGCGAGCGGCGAGCAAGACGTTCGACCCGGAGCAGGACCAGCGGCGTTGCCCGCGCCAGCAGGTCTCGTGGCTCGTGACGGTCGCGGCCGGGACCCGTAGCTTCCAGGGCCGCACCCGGGACGTGAGCGCCTCGGGCGCGAAGATCCTCCTCAAGGAGCGGCCCGCGCTCGGCGCGGAGGTGAGCCTCTCGTTCCGCCCTCCCGGCCGTCGTCCGGTGGGGACGCGCGCCCTCGTGTGGCGGGTCGATCCGGACGGGCTCGCGTGCATGTTCGTGGGGACTCAGGAGGCCGACTTCCTGGCCGCGGTCGCGCCCCGCACCGTCGCGACGCCGCGGACGGCGCCCGCCGCTCCGCCGAGTGCGCCGGCCGCCGCCGCCGCGGCGCCCGCAGCGCCGCCCGTCGTCGCCGCTCCGGTCGCCGCACCTGTCGCCGCGCCGCCGCCGGCTGCCGCTCCGGTCGCCCCTCCGCAGCGCGCCACCACCGCGCCGGCCCCGGTGGCGCCGCCGCGGCCTGCCGTTGCTCCGGCCCCCGTCGCGCCGGCTCCCGTCGCCCCGCCGGCTCGCCCGGCGAGCCCTCCGATCCCGCCCGCTGCGGCGCCGCGCCCGGTCGCCGCTCCGGCCCCCATCGCCCCGCCGGCCGCGCCGAGCCCGACCAGGACGGGCGGCGCGATCCTCATCGCCGCCGCCGACACCGGGCTGCGCGCGCTGGCCATCGCGGGCCTCGAGCGCGGCGGATTCACCGTGCTCGACGCGGGCTCTCAGCCGCTCCTGGCGCTGCGGATGGCGGAGCAGCACGCCGGCGCGATCGCCCTCGCCCTCATCGCCGCCGATCTCAAGCTGATGAACGGGGAGCCGCTCGCGGGCCGCCTCGTGCCGCTCCTGCCCGCCGCCAAGCTCGTGCTGATGGCGAGCCGTACCTCGCCGAACCCGTCTCGCCCGGGCGCGGTCTGGCTGCCGACGCCCTGCTCGGATGCCGAGATGATGGCGGCAGTCCGCCAGGCCCTCGCCGGCTGACCGGCCGTTCCCCGGGACCGCGTCGCGCGGCCCCGCCTCAGTGGTGCCCGTTGCCCTTGACCGACTCGGAGATCGCCGCGGCCAGGTTGCGCGCAGCGGAAGCCAGGTGCGGATGCACCTCGAGCGTGCGTCGGAAGAGCGCCGCGGCCTCGCGGTACTGGCCGAGGGCCATGTGACAGAGTCCCTGGCCGGATAAAGCCCCGAAGTGGTGGGGATTGCGCCGGAGCGTCTCCTCGCAGTCGGCGATCGCCCCCGCGAAATCCTCGGCCAGGTAGCGGATGGTGGCCCGCTTGTTCCAGCCCTCCGCGAACTGGGGGGCGCGCTCGATGATGCGGGTGAACACGCCCTGCGCGGCCTCGAGCTCCTGCCGCTCGATCGCCTCGACGCCCTCGCGGAAGAGCCGGTCCACGTCCGGAATGCCGGCGTGACACCACATCTGCCAGAGCGCGGCCTCCGCGCGCGCCACGAGCGCGGGGTCGGGGTCGCGGATTGCGGCGAGCGCTTCGGCCTCGGTCATCGCGGGAGCCCTCGTCTCATGAGCCCCGAGCGTACTCGCCCCCCGGCCGGCTCGCCAGTGCGCGTGCGTCAGCCCGCCGGAGGTGGAAACGCGGGGGCGGGGCGTCCCCACGGCCAGCGGATCGGCCCGAACCAGGCGCCGCCCGCGACCGCGCCCGCATTGATGAGACCGAAGGCGGTCAGGGCCACACTCAGCGCGAGGAAGACGTGGGAGAGGTCGCCGCCGTGGCGCAGCGCGAGCCAGCCGCCGCCCGCCGCGATGGTCAGCCGGGTCAGGTTCGCGAGCAGCGGCCAGAGGAGGCGGCCGGCGCCCTGCGAGGAGAAGTAGAGCGCCATGCCGAGGCCGAAGAGGCCGTAGAAGGGGCCCACCGCGCGCAGGTAGCGGGCGCCCGCGTCGAGCATCGCGGGATCCGTGTCGAAGAGCCGGAGCCAGAGGTGCGGCACCGCCGCGGCGGCCAGGCCGATCGCCTCGGCGAGCCCGGTGGCGATGGCCGCGCCGGTCCAGGCCGCGCGGAGCGCGCGCTCGCGCTGGCCAGCCCCGATGTTGGTGCCGACCATCGCGACCAGCGGACCGCCCAGGCCGAACACGAGGGGGACGAGGAGATACTCGAGGCGCGCGCCGGTCCCGTAGCCGGCGATCGCGGCGGGCCCGAATCGCCCGACGTAGCCGGTGGTGATCGCGATCGTGAGATTGGTGGTCACGGTGACGAGCGCGGCGACCAGCCCCACCTTCAGGATGTCGCGGAAGAGCGGCCAGCGGAAGCGCCGCGCGTGGAGCGACAGGCGTACCACGCTGCGTGGGCTCCGCAAATAGAGGGCGAGGGCGATCGTGCCCGCGAGGTAGTACGCCACCACCGCGACCGCCCCGCCCGCGACGCCGAGGCGCGGGAAGGGGCCGACCCCGAAGATGAGGCACGGGGAGAGCGGGATCAGCGCGGCCGCGCCCACCACCGTTACGGTCGCGGGCACCGCCATGTTGCCGGTGCCGCGGATCACGCTGGCGAGGGAGTTGAAGGTCCAGATCAGGATCGCGGCGGCGAAGATCACCTGGGAGTAGGTGAGGGCGGCGGCGAGCGAGGGCCCGCGGCCGCCCATGGTGCCGTAGAGCCAGCGGCCTCCGATGAGGACGCTCAGCGTGAAGGCCACGCCGAACCCGAGCCCGATGGCCAGCGCGTGCCGGGCCAGGTCGTCGGCGTCGTCGCGGCGCCCGGCCCCGAGGGTGCGTGCGATCGCGGAGGAGATCCCGCCGCCCATCGCGCCCGCCGACATCATCTGCATGAGCATGAGCACCGGGAACACCAGCGTGACCCCGGCGAGGGCGTCGGTGCCGAGCTTGCCGACGAAGTAGGTCTCGATCAAGCCCACCGCGGCCTGGGCGAACATCACGAGCACGTTCGGGGTGCCCAGCCGCACGAGGGTGGCCGGGATCGAGGCCTCGAGCAGCATCCGGGTGCGCGCGTCGAAGCGGGGAGCCGGCGCGGTCGCGGGCGCGTCCATCGCGGCTAGGCCATGACCCCGCCGTCTATGGGGACGATGACGGCGGTGGTCCACCGCGCCTCGTCGGAGGCGAGGTAGAGGACGGCGCGGGCCACGTCGGCCGGCTGCCCGAGTCGCATGGGGTCTCCTGGGAACGTGGTCACTGCGGAATGGGGGCGGGTGCCGGACGGCCGAGCGACAGGCACGCGGCGATGGTCTGGTGCACCGGAGTGGGCACGCCGGCCCGGCGGCCGCGCGCCACCACCGCGCCGCTCAGCGCCTCCACCTCGAGGCGGCGGCCCTCCTCGAGGTCGCGCGCCAGGGAGGAGCGCCACGGGCCGGGCAGCGTGGACGATTGCGCGAGCGCCGCGGCGGCGGCCTCGGGCCCAAGGGGCGCGCCCTCCGCCTGCGCCACCGCGACGATCTCGGCGCAGGAGGCGGCGAGGAGGGCGCGTCCCTCCGCGCTCTCCCGCAGCGCGCCGATCCCCGCGCGGGCCAGCGCGGTGACCGCGCCGATCCCGGTGATGAACAGGAACTTCGCCCACAGCACCCGGTCGATGTCGGGTGAGACCTCGTTGGGGAGGCCGGCCTCGCGGAGCGCCGCGGCGAGCCGCTCGGTCCGCTCGCTCGGGGCGCCGCCGCGCTCGCCGAACGCGATCCGGGCCTCGCCGCCGGTGCGGGCCACGATCCCCGGCCCGGCGAGCTGAAGCGCGGCGTAGACCGCGGCCCCGAGCACCGCGCCCGCTCCGCCGCCGAGGGCGGCGGCGAGCGCGTCGGCGCGGTCGAGGCCGTTCTGGACGGTGAGCACGGTGGTGTCGCTTGAGACGAGCGGGGCGATCGTGCGCGCGCCCGCCTCGGTGTCGAAGGCCTTGACGCAGAAGAGGACGAGATCGACCGGGGCGAGGCCCCGGCCGTCGGCGGCCGCCGCGACGGGCAGCGTCAGCTCCCCCTCCGGCGTGCGCAGGGTCAGCCCGCGCCGCTGGAGCGCCTCCAGGTGCGCGCCCCGCGCGAACAGCACCACGTCGTGCCCCGCCTTGGCGAGCCGCCCGCCGTAGTAGCCGCCGATGCCGCCCGCCCCGAGCACCGCGATCCGCATGGGTGAGCCTCCTGGCGATTGAGACGCCGGGGCCGCCCGGGCGGATTCAGGTAATTCATGTATGTACATGTGAACCTCTTGCCCGGGCCCGGAGGGCTTGCTAGCATGGGGCCATGGCGCGCCGGCCCGCCCCGCTCTCTCCGTGTGTCTGCAACACCCTCCGCATGGCGACGCGGGTGGTGACGCAGCTCTACGACGACGTCCTGCGGCCGAGCGGCCTGCGGGTGACCCAGTTCAGCACGCTCGCGGCGATCGCGCGCCTGGAGGAGGCCAACCTGCGGCAGCTCGAGGGTGCGCTCGCCATCGATCAGACGACGCTGACGCGGAGCCTCGCCCTGCTGGAGCGCGACGGGCTGACCGAGCGCGTGGCCAACCCGGACCGGCGGGTCAAGGCGATGCGCCTGACCGCGCGGGGCCGTGCCGCGTTCGAGGCGGCGCGCCCGCTGTGGCGGCGGGCCCAGGATCAGGTGCTGCGCGAGCTGGGCCCGACGGGGTGGGCGGACGCGCGGCGGCGTCTCGCCCACCTGCGGGACGTGGCGGTCAGGACGCGGCGAGCGCGGGGACGGCGGGCGCGGAGCGGGTCGCGACCCGCGTGATGTAGTCGGCGAAGCGCGCGGTCGGGTCGAACCCGAGCAGCGCGGGGGCGTTGGCCACGAAGTTCGAGGTCGCGTTGATGTCGTAGTAGTAGATCCGGCCGTCCCGCCGGGCCACCAGGTACTCCACCCCGCCGATGTCGATCGAGGCGGCGCGGGTGAGCCGCAGCACCGTGTCGATGGCCTCGGGCGGCGCGTCGAACCGCGTCACGGTGAGGCCGGGCGCGGGCGTCGCCGGGCAGGCCTCGAGCGGGCTGCGCGCGGCCTGGCCGGGGACCTGGCAGATGTCGGCCGGGCACAGGTTGAAGCCGGCCTGGGCGTCGCGCACGATCCGGATCGCGTAGAGATAGTGGCCGTCCATCACCTCGACCCGCACGATCGCCCCCTCGTCGGACTCGAGGTACTCCTGCACCAGCACGGTGCCGTCCGGCCCGAAGTCCAGGCGCCCGAGCCCCGCTTCCAGCTCCTCCCGCGAGTTGAACAGGACGATCCCGGCTCCGGAGCCCCCGACGTTCGGCTTGACCACGAGCGGGAAGGGGATCAGGTCGAGCGCCTTCACGATCTGGTCGCGGTGGTTGACGACGACCGCGCGGGGATAGCGCGCCCCGATCCGCTCGAGCAGCTCGAGCTGCAGGGCCTTCGACTTCTCGCCGCGGTAGGCGGCCACGCCGTTGATGACCGGCACCCCGAGGGCGGCGTAGTGGCTGAGCAGCGCCTCGGCGTAGAAGAGCACGCCCCCGTGGCCGCGGGTGGCCGACGACGGGCTCGTGCGATTCACGATGACCGAGTAGCGTGGCTCGCGGTCGCGGGGATCGTAGGCGTGATTCGAGTGGTCGATGCGCTCGTACGGCAGCCGGCGGGCCTGGAGCTCCGCCACGAGGCGGCTCGACCACTCCGGGTGCTCGTCCAGGATCCCGATCGGGGCGCGCAGGGAAGCCGTCATGGTCTGCCTCGTTTCAGCCAGTTAAACCGCATGTTGTCCATTGGATCTATTGTCGACCGGCAATAGGTATAATTGGCCGGATTTCTCGGGCTGTCAAGGGCCGGTGAGGTCCGGTATCCTCGGGCGCACCGAGCGCCCCGACACACCGACCCGGCGCCCGAGGAGGCCCGTCAATGCTGACACGCCGGAAGTTCCTCGCCGCCGGCGCCATCGCGCTGGTCGGCCGCCCGTCACGCGCGCTGGCCCAAACGCCGCGTCGTGGGGGTACCCTGGTCATCCGCGCCTGGGACCCGCCGCACTTCGACGCGAGCCTCGTGCACGCCTACAAGACCCACGTGGCGATCTCGTTCACCCATAGCCGGCTCCTCCGCTACCGGGCCGGCGCCGCGGTGAAGCCCGGCTCGCTCGTGATCGAGGGCGACCTGGCCGAGTCGTGGACACAGCCGAGCGACACCACCTACGTCTTCAAGCTGCGCCGCGGGGTGCGCTTCCACGCCAAGCCGCCGGTGAACGGCCGCGAGCTGACCGCGGACGACGTGAAGTTCACCTTCGAGCGCATGCTGACCGAGGCGGGCAGCAACGCGTCGATGTACCGCGCCATCGCCAAGGTGGAGGCGGTGGACCGCTACACCGTGCGCTTCACGCTGTCCGAGCCCTTCGCCTGGTTCCTCGACATGGTGGCGAGCCCCATGGCGGGCGGCATCGTGGCCCGCGAGTGCGTGGAGAAGTGGGGTGATCTCAAGAAGCCGGAGGCGGTGATCGGCACCGGGCCTTGGATGCTCGAGAGCTATCGGCCCAACGTGTCGCTCACCATGGTGCGCCACCCCGGTTACTTCGTGGCCGGGCTGCCGTACATCGACCGGGTCGAGCTGCTGGTCGACGAGGACAACGCCTCGCGCATGGCCGCGTTCCTGTCCGGGCGCTACGACCTGGGCTGGGAGTTCCCGGGGGCGATCAACCGGACGGACTGGGTGCAGATCAAGGATCGGCTGCGCCAGACGCGGCCGACCCTGCGCACCGTCGAGTTCCCCTCCAACGTGGTGAACGATCTGGCGATGCGCACGGACCAGAAGCCGTGGAGCGACGTGCGGGTGCGCCAGGCGGTCTCGATGGCGATCGACCGGCGCGAGATCATCGAGGCGACGCTCGAGGGCGTGGGCGTGGTCAACGGGCCGCTGCCCGCCGCGCTCGGCGACTGGGCCCTTCCCATCGATCAGCTCGGGGAGGGCGCCCGCAACTACCGCCACGATCCCGCCGAGGCGAAGCG
>DASZJM010000696.1:0-1971 GCA_035948165.1 Candidatus Methylomirabilota bacterium | reverse complement strand
GTGCTCCAGATCACGCGCATCGACGGCCCCACGCCGACCGCGACCCGCGAGGGCGGGCGCGGTGGGTCAGGCTAGTGGTGGCAGGTCACGCACTCGAGCGGCGCGTTGCGGCGCGCGCTCTCGCTGCCGGGGGCGGCCCACACCGAGGGAATCGGCGCGTCGGCCGCGGTCTGCACGCCCTGCACGCCCTTGACGTTGGCGGTCCGGTGGCACTCCACGCACCAGCCCATCGTGAGCTTGCGCGGGGCTGCGGGCATCAGGGCGAGGTTCTGCAGATCGTTCAGGATGTGCTGGCCGGTCACGGCGTGCACCCGCTCCATCGCCTCGATGCGGCCGTGGCACGTCTGGCACTGCACGCCCGCCTGCACGTGCGGCTTGTGGACGAACTGGGCGTGCTCCGGCACCTTGAAGATCCGCACCCACGGGATCGGCTCCTGCCGCTCCCAGTAGCCATGGAGCTTCTTGACCTCGGGGTTGCCGTCCGCGGCCACGATCTTGTGGCAGCCCATGCAGCGCTCGACCGACGGCAGGCCCGCCGCGCTGCTCCGGCGCGCGCCGGTATGGCAGTACTGGCAGGCGATCTGGAACGAGCCCGCGTGGATGACGTGGCTGAAGAAGATCGGCTGCTCGGGGCCCTGGCGGGTGGTGGCCACCGGCAGCACGCCCTTGGGATCGTAGGGCGGCTCGGCCAGGGTCCGGACGTAGGCGATGACCTCGTTGATCTGCACGTCCGAGAGGTAGGGCGTGAAGTTCGGCATGAGCGGCGAGAGCCCCACCGCCTGGCCGCCGTGGGCGATCAGGGAGTGGAGGAAGTGATCCGGCAGCGCGTTCACGATCCGCCCCTCGGTCAGGTTCTGGGGCTTGATCGGCAGGTTCTGGCCCGCGATGCCGTCGCCCTTGCCGTCGGCGCCGTGACAGTTGGCGCAGTACTGGGCGAAGGTCGCCTTGCCGCGGTCGAGGATGCGGGGGTCGACCTCGTGACCGGTCCCGTGCTTGGCCGCCCCGTGCTCGGCCTTGCCGCCCGGGGCGGGAGCGGTGGCGGACTTGGCGGCGGAGATCGGGAACCCGATCAGGATTCCGATCAGGACGGCCGCGATGGCCGCACTACCGACGACGGCGGATCGAGCGATGTGCATGAGGGTCTGCCTGTCTCCCTTGGGAAAACCCCACCGAATATACTCAAAAGGCGGCGGGAAGCATAGACGAAAAAATCACAAGCGCGGTCCGGAGATGAGGGCCGCCCACCGTCCCTCGAGGTCGGCCCGCGAGCTGGCGCCCTCGAGATAGCGCGCGAAGGCGGCCAGCGGGGTCGCCTCGATCTCGGCGAACGCTCCCTCGTCGGTCAGCCGCGCGAGGGCGGCCCGGCCCTCGGGGCCGTCGAGATCGCACACGAAGAGCCGCTCGGAGCACAGCCCCATGAAGATCAGGCGCTCCACCGCGAGGACCCCGCCCCGGAATCCTCCCTTGCTGTGAGTGACCACGAACGTCTCTCCGCTCCCGAGGATGATCCGGCGCGAGGCGCCGGCCCTCGGATCGGTCTCCTTCATCATGAACGGTCCTCCCCCGCGAAGCACACGTGTTGGAAGCGGTCCGCCCCGGAGCGGGGCGGGCGGCGATCGGAGCGGCCGGGAGGGCTAGTGCGGGTCTTCGGAGGGCCGAGCGGGCTCGTCGGTGAGCGCGGATCGTCGGCTCGGGCGCGCGCGCTTAGGGGCCGGGCGAGACGAGGCCGGACGGCGCCCAGCCTCGGGCGGCACCTCGGTCAGCACCGACGCCATACCCCCCGACGCGGGCGGGATCACCGCCTCCGAGGTGGCCCGGGCGCGGGTCTGATGGAGGCTCTCCACCGAATCGTCCGGGTCGACGCCGAACGCTCCCGGCATCGATGGGATCGACAGGTCGAGCGCCACGTACACGAGGAGGGCCAGGATCATCACGCGCCGGCGCATCACGGCCGCGATTCTACCCGAATCG
>DASZJM010000695.1:0-2736 GCA_035948165.1 Candidatus Methylomirabilota bacterium | reverse complement strand
GGCCCAGTGGATCATGCACTGCTCGAGCCCCGGGTAGCGCGCCTCGATCTCGCGGATCGTCTCGATCACCTCCGCGGGCCGCCCGACGAGCCAGGCCTTCTGCTCGACGCCCTCGCGCAGGGTCGGCACGCGCGCGGGCGCCCCCGGGGTGCCCCACGAGCGGCCCTGCTCGTCGGCGTAGCGGACGAAGCCGAAGGGCGCGAACCACTTGTAGCGCTCGTCGTGGGCCGGCTCGAGGCGACGGATCGCCTCCTCGCGCGAGTCGGCAAGGTAGAGCCCAACGCCCCAGCAGAGGTCCTCGCCCAGCTCCTTCGGCCGCCCGTGCCGCACGCACGCGTCGCGGTAGGCGCGCGCGACCTGGTCGAGCACCTTCTCCCCGTTGAGCGTCACCATCGCCTTAAGCCCCATGCGGGCCATGTAGTCGATCGTCTTGCCGCTCGCGATCGGCATCCAGATCTCGACCGGCCGGTGGATCGGGCGCGGGACGCAGGTGACTTCGCGGAGGCGGTATCCCCGGTAGTCCACGTCGGGCGGGATCACGTAGTGCTTGCCTCGGTGGCTCCACGACTCCTCGTTGAAGCACTTGAGCAGCACTTCCATCTGCTCCTCGAACAGCTCGCGGTTGGCCGCCGCGTCGAGCAGCGGCGCCCCGAACGACTCGACTTCACGAGTGTGATAACCACGGCCCACGCCCATGACCACGCGGCCGTTGGTCACGATGTCGGCCATCGCGTAGTCCTCGGCGAGGCGGACCGGGTGCCACATGGGCAGGATGTTGAACGCGCAGCCGAGCTTGAGGCGCCGGGTCTGGGTGGCGAGCCAGAGCGAGAGCTGCACGAGGTTCGGCAGCACCTCGTAGCCCTCCTTCTGGAAGTGGTGCTCAGCGGTCCACAGGCAGTAGTAGCCCAGCTCGTCCATGAGCTGGGCGACCTCCTTCGACGTCTGGAAGGCCTCGACCAGTCGCTCGTTGGAATAGGCGCGCTGCTCGGTCGGGGTGCCGTTGATGCCGACGTTCTCCAGCTCGATCTGCCCCACGTAGAGGACCGAGAATTTCTTGATCACTTGGCTCTCCAGCCTCCGTCGACGACCAGGGTGTGTCCGGTGATGTAGCCCGCCTCGTCCGAGGCCAGGAAGCAGACCGCGGAGGCGATCTCCTCCACCGTCCCGCGCCGGCCCGCGGGCGCGATCGCGCGCACCTGCTCGTCGCTCACCGCCACGCCGCGGCCGCTCATGTCGGGCACGCCGGGGCCGAGGATCTCCTGCGAGTGGGCGCGGAGGCCGGTCAGGATCGGGCCGGGCGCCACCGCGTTGATCGTGATCCCGCGCGCCGAGTAGGTCACCGCCATCTGGCGGGTCAGGCCGACCACCCCGTGCTTGGAGGCCACGTAGGCCGCGCCGCCGCCGGTGCCGTTGAGGCCGGCCACCGAGGCCATGTTGATGATGCGCCCGGCGCCGCGCGGCAGCATCTCCTGGAGCGCGCGCTTGCAGCCGAGGAAGACGCCGGTCAGGTTGATCCCGATCACCCGGCTCCACACCGCCTCGTCGGTCTCGTCGACGCTGAAGTAGCCGTCGAGGATACCCGCGTTGTTCACCATGATGTCGAGCGGCCCGAGCCGGCTCACCGCCGCGGTGACCGCACGATCCACGTCGGCGGCGCGGCTCGTGTCCGCCTGCACGCCCACGCCCTTGCCGCCCGCGCCCATGAGCAGGCGCGCGGTCTCGTCCGCGCTCTTGCTGTCGAGATCGACCGCCGCCACGCGGGCGCCGCGCGCCGCCATCGCCAGCGCGATGCCGCGCCCGATGCCGGAGCCCGCGCCGGTCACGATCGCTACCTTGTCTTGGAGGTCCACCCTCGTCTCCCTTGTCCCCTCACCCTGCCCTCTCCCCTGAGGGAGAGGGGTGTTCAGGTCCACCGTTGTCTGCCTTGCCCCTCACCCTGCCCTCTCCCCTGGGGGGAGAGGGGTATTGGGAGGGCGCCTCCGTTCGGAGGCGCCGTTTTTAAATGGCCAGGGCGTAGCCGTCGCGGCGGGGGTCGGCGCCGGCCATGAGGGCGCCGGACTCCGGGTCGCGGGCGATCCCCTGCCCGCCGCCCACCACCCACGACCAGTCGTCGATCACGTTGACCTGGTGGCCGCGTCGCCCGAGCTCCGCACGGGTCGCCTCGGCGATGCGCGACTCGGCGTCGAGCAGCCGGTCGCGGTACACCCGGATCCGCGGCGCCTCGATGGCCTCCTGCAGGTTCAGGCCGAACTCGACGAAGTTGAGCAGCATCTGCGGCTGCGTCTGCAAGATCCCGTAGGAGCCGGGCGTGCCGATGCTGAGCGCGAAGGCGCCGTCCTGGAAGACCTGCGTCGGCGACATCATGGTGCCCGCCTTCCGCCCCGGCCGCAGCGCGTTCGGGGAGGCCGGATCGCGGTCCATCCATTTGAGGATGTTGTTCAGCACGAGCCCGGTGCCCGGCACCGCGAAGCCCGAGCCGAACGCCATGCCCAGCGTCTGGGTGACCGAGACCACCGTCCCCTCCGAGTCGGCGCAGGCGAAGTGCGTGGTCTGCTCGTTCACGAACTGCGCCGGGTGCCCCTCGCCGATCTGGCCGGCCAGCCGCTCGCGATTGTGCCGCTCGCCCTCGCTCACCGCGGCCCGCGCCGCGTCGATCCGTGCGCGCTGCGAGGTCGCGTAGGCCTTGGAGACGAGCCCCCTGATCGGCGGCTCCCCCGAGTACGCGTAGGCCAGCCG
>DASZJM010000694.1:0-11395 GCA_035948165.1 Candidatus Methylomirabilota bacterium | reverse complement strand
ACCCCGAGCGGCCCGCACGAGCGGTCGAGGGCGTCGGTGCGGCACTCGGACGCGCCGCCCTTGGCGGGCACGGTGAAGAGGCGGATGTTCCGGCCGAACGCGTTCCGGGTCGCGCGCCCGAGGTAGGCGATCGCGTCCCCCGAGGGGGAGAACGCGGGATGGGCGGCCGGCCGGTCGGCGCCCGTCACCCGGCGCGGGGTGCCGCCCTCGGCCGGCACGAGCCAGATGTCGCTCACGTCGTCGTGGTCGCGCTCGTCGTGGCGCGCGGAGGTGAAGGCGAGGGTGCGGCCGTCCGGCGACCAGGCCGGATCGGCGTGATCGTAGTCGCCCTCGGTCACCTGACGCGGCTCGCCCTCCTCGGCGGCCACCGTGAAGATCTGCGGGCGCCGGTCGTAGGTGAAGCCCTCGCCGTTGAACCGGTACTTGAGCGTGGTGATCACGCGCGGCGGCCGCGACTTCCGCTTCTCCTCCTCCGACTCGGGCTCCACCCAGCCGCCCACGCGCGCGACGAAGGCCAGCCGGGTCCCGTCCGGAGACCACACCGGCGCGCTCACCCCGTGCCGCAGATCGGTGAGGCGGATCGGCTCGCCGCCGGTGGCGGGCATCACGTGGAGCTGGCCCTTCTTCTTGCTCTCGCGCTCGGAGACGAAGGCCAAGCGCCGGCCGTCCGGGGACCAGCGCGGCGTGGTGTCCCGCCGGGGTCCGGTGGTGAAGCGCCGGGGCTCGCCACCCGCGGTGTCCACGAGCCAGATCTGCGACAGGTACTCGTCGCGCTCCTCGGAGAGCGTGGTGACGACGAAGGCGACGACGCGGCCGTCGGGCGAGACCTGCGCGTCGCTGACGAAGCGGATCCGGGTGAGGTCGGCCGGGACCATGCCGCGGGAGGTCGTCATCGCGAGCGCATCATATCGCTCGGCCGGCCGAGGGGCTACTCCGCTTCGCCCTCGCAGTCGCGACCGCGGAAGAGGAGGCCGTAGGCCCGGACGCCGCAGACCGGGGCCTCGACCCGCCAGGCCACGCGCCACCCCTCGACGGCGCGGCGGGCGTGCGCGGTCACCACCGGGTTCAGGCTGAGCAGCCAGCCGATCAGCGCCCAGGTCGCGCAGCGAATGAGGAAGCTCAGGATCGTGTGGTGCAGCATCGACGGGCGATGCCGCAAGGGCGATGCCAGCCCGGCGGCTCCGCCCGCCTCACGCGGGGGCTCGCAACGCCGCGGACTTGCGCGACGCGGGGCGCCCGCGCGTTGACGCTCTCCGTCACCGGGTGCCCGTCTTGACAACCGGCGCGAGCGCGACGTATGTTCCCGCGCACCGGGCCGCGGTGGGCCCGCATGTCCTTGCCCGCGTGTCCTAAGAGGAGGCGACTATGCGGCCGGTCAGCCAGCTCTCCCTCGTCGTGGTGCTCGCGCTCGCTCTGGTTTCGTCGGCGATGGCCCAGGCGCCTCCGCCGTGGAAGCAGGGGCAGCCGACCGATCTCGCCGACTCCACCCTGGCCCCGATCGCCCAGCCGCCCGGTCCGGCTGCGCCGGGCGAGATCCGGGTCGACAAGATCAAGGTGCCGCGCGGCTTCACGGTCTCGCTGTGGGCGCACGGCATCAACAACGCGCGGGCCATGGTGTGGGGCGACAAGGGCACACTCTTCGTGAGCAGCCGGGTGGCCGGCAACGTGTACGCGGTGCTGGACCGCGGCGACCGCCGCGAGGTGAAGGTCATCGCCAAGGGGCTCAACCTGCCGAACGGTGTCGCGTTCAAGGACGGCACGCTCTACGTCGCTGAGATCTCGCGGATCAGCAAGCTGCCCGGCATCGAGGCGAAGCTCGACAACCCGCCCGCCCTCGAGACGGTCTACGACATCCTCCCGCGCGATCTCCCGCACGGCTGGAAGTACCTGGCCTTCGGACCGGACGGCAAGCTCTACTTCAACATCGGCGCGCCCTGCAACATCTGCCAGCCGCCCGACACCCACGCCAACATCTCGCGGGTGAACGTGGACGGCACCGGCTTCGAGTACGTGGCCCACGGGGTCCGCAACAGCGTGGGGTTCGACTGGCACCCGGTGACGAAGGAGCTCTACTTCACGACCCACGGGCGCGACTGGCTGGGCGACGACGCGCCGAGCGACCGGCTCGACGTCGCGGCCCGCAAGGGCCTGCACTTCGGATTCCCCTACTGCCACCAGGGCGACATTCCGGATCCCGACTTCGCCCAGGGCCGCTCGTGCGGGGAGTTCGCGCCGCCGCTGCTCAAGACCGGCGCGCACGTGGCCGGCAACGGGGTGCAGTTCTACACCGGCTCCATGTTCCCGCCCGAGTACCGCAACCGCATCTTCCTCGCCCAGCGCGGGTCGTGGAATCGCTCCGAGAAGGTCGGCTTCCGCATCATGATGGTCACCCTCCGCCCGCGCGACGTGCCGAAGTACGAGGTCTTCGCGGAGGGGTGGCTGCAGGGCGACCAGATCTGGGGCCGCCCGGTCTACACCCAGCAGATGAAGGATGGCTCGCTGCTGATCGCGGACGACTACGCGGGCGCGATCTACCGGGTCGCCTACAAGCCCTGACGTCCCTCCGCCTCATCGCCGGCGTTGCGGCCGCCTGCCTCCTGCTGGCGGCGGCCGCGGCGCCCGCGGCCGACCTCGAGGCCGGGCGCCGCAAGGCGCAGGTCTGCGCCGGCTGCCACGGCCCCGACGGCAACGCGACCATTCCGGGCACGCCGTCGCTCGCCGGACAGCCGGTGTACTTCACCCACTGGCAGCTCATCAAGTACCGCGACGGCCGCCGGAAGGACCCGCAGATGTCCCCACTCGCCGAGAAGCTCGACGACGCGGACATGGCGGACCTGGCCGCGTTCTACGCCGCGCAGCCGCCGCGAGCGCGGCCGGCCTCGCCCGACGCGGCGCGGGTGGCGGCCGGGCGGCGCCTCGCCGAGACACACCACTGCACCTCGTGCCACCGGCCGGGCCTCACCGGCCAGCAGCAGGCGGCGCGACTGGCCGGGCAGGACTTCGACTACCTCCTGCGCCTGCTGCGCGGCTTCAAGGCGAAGACCGCGGCGGACCTCGACGGGACCATGACGGTGGCGGCCCAGCCGTTGCAGGACGACGAGATCGTGAGCCTCGTGCACTTCCTGGTGAGCCTCACGCCCGAAGCGGGACGCTAGGTCGAAAAAATCGAGTGGGCGACAATACGGGGACAGGAGGACTCCCCATGCTCGCCTTGCTCATGGCCCTGATCGCGCTCGTGGCCGCCGCTCCCGCGGCCCACGCCCAGGTGCAGGTGCACGTGGACATCGGCTTCCATCTGCCCGCGCCGCCCCGCCTGGTGGTGGTGCCGCAGGTGCCCGCGGTGGAGTACGTGCCGGATCCCGCCGCGCCCGGCAACCTCTTCCTCTACGGGGGCCAGTACTGGGCCTTCTCCGGCAACGGCTGGTACGTGAGCCGGGGCTACAACGGCCCCTGGGTGGTCGTCGCGCCCCAGTTCGTGCCGCGGCCGGTGCTGCTGGTGCCGGTGCAGTACTATCACGTGCCGCCCGGCCACTGGAAGCAGTGGGAGCGGGCGCGCGCGCCGCACTGGAAGGAAGAGTGGGGCCCGGAGTGGGCCGACAAGCGCGGCTGGAAGGAGCGCGATCGGGACGACGACGACCACCCCGGTCACGGGAAGGGCAAGGGGCGCGGGCACGGCCGCGACTAGCCGCTCGACCAGTACCCTGCGTTAGGCCTCCAGAAGCACGCAGTGACGGGGCTCGACGGTCAGATAGACCGTCGAGCCCTCGGCCACCGGATCCGCGCTCACGTCCCGGACGACCAGGGCGCGCCCTTCCCAGTCGAGATGGTACTGGGTGAAGTCGCCCTGGAAGACGCGGCGACGCACCGTCGCCGGCCACACGTTGACGGAGGCGGCGGGCCGCTCGCGGGAGAGGCGCACGTGGACGGTGCGCACCGAGAAGCACGCGCGCTCGCCCGCCGGCCGGCCGTGCGCGATGCCGTGGACGATGGCGCCGCCCGCGGTCTCGAGGGCGACCTGGCCGGGGCCGGCCAGCTCGGGCCGTGGCCGGCCCTCGATCAGGTTGGCCGAGCCCACGAAGTCGGCGACGAAGCGATTGCGGGGCCGGTCGTAGATCTCGGCGGGCGTGCCGATCTGCTCGATCGTCCCTTCGCGCATGACCACGATGCGGTCGGAGATCGCGAGGGCCTCCTCCAGGTCGTGGGTCACGTACACCGAGGTGATACCGAGGGCGCGCTGCAGCTCCTTGATCTCGATCCGCATCTCGGCGCGGAGCTTCGCGTCCAGGTTGCTGAGCGGCTCGTCGAAGAGCAGCACCGCCGGCCCGAAGACGAAGGCGCGGGCCAGGGCCACCCGCTGCTGCTGGCCGCCGGACAGCTTCGAGGCGCTGCGGGTGGCGAGCTCGCGCATCTGGACGAGGTCGAGCGCCCCGCCGACCCGCTCGGCGATCTCCGCCGACGCCATCTTCCGCACCCGCAGGCCGTAGGCCACGTTGTCGAAGACGGTCATGTGGGGCCAGATCGCGTAGGACTGGAACACCATCGACAGCCCGCGCTGCTCCGGCGGCACGCGCACCCGCGCGGTCGAGGAGAAGACCGGCTGGCCGTCGATGCGAATCTCGCCCGACTCGGGGTGCTCGAGCCCGGCGATGGCCCGGAGCGTGGTGGTCTTGCCGCAGCCGGAGGGGCCGAGCAGGGTGACGTGCTCGCCGGGCGCCACGTCGAAGCTGACCCCGCGCACCGCGGTGACCGCGCCGTAGCGGACGACCAGGTCGCGCACCCCGATCGAGGCGCGACGGCCCGGGGGAGCCGGCTCGCTCACGCTCACTCTCCCGGCGTCTGGGTGGCGCGCCGGGCCACCGTGAAGAGGAGCACCAGGGCCACCGACACCGCGAGGGTCTGGATCAGGGCCATGGCCGCGGTCAGCTCGGTGCTGGTCGAGAACCACGACTCCACGATGGTGGGCGTGATGACCTTGGCCTTGGGCCCCATCAGGAGGATCGAGGCGCCCAGCTCGCGGACGCTCGCGATGAACAGGAGCAGCCACGCCGCGATGAGGCCGGGGCGGAGCAGCGGCATGGTGACGGTGCGCAGGCGGTAGCCCCACGAGGCCCCGCACATCTGGGCCGACTCCTCGAGCGAGCGGTCGATCTGCAGCATCACGCCCGCGATGGTCCGGAGCCCCAGCGGCAGGAACACGGTGAGATAGGCGATCAGGAGCAGCCACAGGGTGCCGTAGATCGGGATCGGGAAGATCAGCCACGCCCACAGCATGCCGAACGCGAACACCAGGCGCGGCACCGCCTGCGGGAACATCAGCACGTATTCGATCGCGCCCACCCCGGGCAGGCGCGAGCGATAGATCATCCACGCGAGGAAGCCCATCAGCACCACGCCGATGCTCGCGGTGCCGAGGCCCAGGATCAGGCTGTCCCCCAGCGCGGTCCGCACCGCGTCGAGCGAGAGCGCGGTCTCGTAGTTGGCGAGCGTGAAGTTGTCCGCGCGGGGGAACGCGGTGGCGAGGCGCTGCACCGAGGCGTAGAGCAGGGTGAGCACCGGCAGCACCACCGCGATCCCGAGGTAGGCCACGCAGAAGCCGAGCAGGGGCCAGCGCAGGCCGGCCACGTCCATCGCCCGCGCGCGGAAGGCCTTGCCGGTGATGGTGGCGTAGCTGCCCGCCCGCACGACGCGCCGGTAGACGTAGACCATCGCGAACATGACCGCGAAGAGCGAGACGCCCATGGCGGCCGCGCGCGGGAACTGGGGCGGGTACTGGGAGACGAGCTGGTACATCGCGGTGGTCACCACGTAGAACCGGCTCGGCAACCCGAGCACCAGCGCGGCCGAGAAGGAGCCGAGCATCTCCGCGAAGACGAAGATGGCGGCGCCGAGCACGCCGGGGAGGACCAGGGGCAGGGTGATGCGCCACATGGTGCGGAGGCGTCCCGCCCCCAGGACCTGGGAGGCCTCCTCGAGGGCGGGATCCATCGACTTCATCACCGCGCCGATCATCACGAAGGCCACCGAGCCCTCGAAGAGCGCCATCACCCACGCGATGCCGTAAGGCGTGGTGATGTCGATGAGGTGGCCCTCGCCGCCGAGGGCCCGCCACACCTGGTTCAGGAAGCCGCCGCTCGGAGAGCCGATGAGGCTCCAGGCCAGCGCGCCCATCAGCGGGGTCACGTAGTAGGGGAGGGCCATGAGCTGCTCGAGCGCGCCGCGGCCCGGCACGTTGGTGCGCGAGAGGATCCAGCCCATCACGAAGCCGAGGACCACCGCCATCACGGTGGCGGTCACCGCCACGCTGACGGTGTTGGCGAAGATGTGGCCGTAGCGGGGGAGATCGGCGAAGTTGTCGAGCCCGTAGGCCTCGGGCGGGCGGGCCTGCGGGTCGCCCACGCTCAGGGAGGCCTGCAGCAGGAAGGCGATCGGGTAGAGGACGAGGATCGCGGCGGCGCCACCGACCAGGACGCTGACGAGCCGCGGGCCCGGCCGGAAGCGCCGGGCCCGCGCGGACGGCTCCACCGGATCGGCCCCCTCAGAGCCCCATCAGCGCGTTCCACTCCTTCACGAAGGCGCCGTGGCTCGCCTGGAAGTCGGTCCAGTCGGCCGGGAACAGGAGCTTGAAGTCGGCGAGCTTCTTGCCCGTCGCCATCGGAGGCGCGTCGTTGCGGACCGAGCCGTAGAGCAGGATGGTCTGGGTCTGGTACACCGACTGGCCGCGGTTGGAGAGCGCCCAGTCCACGAAGAGCTTGGCCGCCTCCGGATGCGGCGCGCGGTTCACGACGCCGATGAGGGCCGGGGTGGCGGGGAGCCCGTCGGGGGGCGCCACGAAGTCGATCTCCGCGCCCTTCTCCTTGAAGAGGGTGTAGCCCCCGTACTCGGCGAGCGCGCACACCCGGTCGTCGCCCTTGGCGAGCCGGTCGAAGAGCTGGGCGCGCGAGTCGAAGCCCTTGGGCCGCTGCTTGGCGAACTCCTGCCAGAAGTCTCCGCCATAAAGCTTTCGGAGTGTATACCACTGCATGTGCTGCATGCCGGAGGTGGAGAGCTTGGCGCTGATGCCGTCCCGATGCATCGGGTTCACGATGTCCTTCCACGTCTTCGGCGCCTGCTCCGGCTTCACCTTGCCGGGGTTGTAGGCGATGCCCGCGAAGGTCACGCCGGCCCAGGTGAAGTGGCCGGCCGGGCTGCTCTGGTAGGCCGCCTTGTAGGCCGCGTGCTCCGGCGAGACGTGCAGCTCGTAGCCGCCCTTCTTCTGAAAGTCGATCGCCGGCGAGATGTCGGAGAGCTGCAGCACGTCGACGCCGAAGCGGCTGGCCGAGCGCTCCGCGGTGATCTTGGCGTAGAGCGCCCCGGTCTGCAGGCGCACGTAGTTGGTCTTGATCTTGGGGAAGTCCTTGCGGAACCCCTCGAGCAGGGCCGCGATGCCTGCCTCGCCGTCGTGGCCGTAGTAGACGACCTCGCCTTCCTGCTCCGCCTTCGCGACGTCGGCGGCGGTCTGGAAGTCGAGCACCTTGGTGCTCTTGACCGGGCTCTGGGCGGCGGCGGGCCGGGTCGCGCTCAGGATGGGCGCGGCGACCAGCAGCGCCCCGGTCTTCAAGAGCTGACGCCGGCTCAGGCCACTGGGCTCGTGATCGGACATGGGGGCTCGTCCTCCTCGACGCGAATTGGGCGGGGGCGATCGATGCTCCCGCGGAATAGCCGGTAGTCTATGCCAGATCGCGCCGGCCGCCGGGGGGTTTTTGCCGGCGGCGGCCGGATGCTACAGGTACCAGCGGCGGAAGATCTCGAAGACGTTGAGGTCGCCCCCTCGCCAGTACCGATTGGCGGGAAGCGAGAAGGTCCGGCGCGTCCGATCGTAGGTGAGCTGCGCCGGGCGCTCCGGCTCGTTGGGGTCGTAGGCGAGGAAGCTGGCGCCGGTTTCGGTGCGCGTCCCGTCGAAGACCACCATGCCGTGGTTGATCGCGAGGGACGGGAAGCGCAGCAGGTGGATGATCGGCGCGTTGTCGTCGCGGACCGAGTCGAGAAGCTCGCCGGCGGTGCGGTGCTGGCGGCTCCGCGAGACCGGCACCACGATGTGCCAGTGGCTGCGCAGCAGGTAGGAGCGCCACGCGCCGCCCAGCTCCCGCTTCAGCAGGGCCTCGCGGGCGAGGCTCATGTCGCGCAGGCCGGCGAAGCCGGGGATCACGATCCGCTCGCCCGGCGGCGACGGCCGGCGCGGGTTGCGGGCCAGCACCGCGCGAACCTGAGCGCGCGCGACCTCGTCGGGAGCGGGCGGGGCGCCGGCGTCGAAGCGCGCATGGTAGAGGAACTGGCGCGCCGCGCGCACCAGCACGAAGCACCGGAGCGCGTAGTCGGGGGCGGGGACGCGGCGCCGGGCCGCGGTGGCGCCGGTGGCCTCGTCGAAGTGGTACTCCCACACGAGCTGATTGGCGAACGCGAAGGTGTCGCGCTCGAACTCGAAGCGTCGGCCCACCGCAAGCATCGTTCCGACAGGGTACACCCGATTACCTCCCGCGTAATTGCGGGCATGACGTTTCCCTCCGAGGATGACTCTCGAAAGGAGACTCACCATGAGCCACGCAATCGTGAAGGAGCTTCGCAGCAAGAACGACGCGGCCTGGGAGCGGCTCGGCCGGCAGCTCGCGGGCATGGAGGTCCACCTCGAGCAAAGCGACCGGCCCGGGGAATGGACCACCCGGCAGGTGCTGTGCCACCTGCTCTTCGAGCCCGGCTTCCAGCCGACCGGCCTGCTCCGGTGCTTCGCGGCGGCGGACCTGCCGCTGATCGAGATCGTCCCCGGGGTCGCCACCGTGACCGCGGAGCGCGCGCGCATGAGCCTGGCCGAGCTGATCGCGGCCCTCGACGCGCAGCGGAGTCAGGTCTTCGCCTACCTCGACCCGCTCGGTGAGGCGGAGCTGGGCCACAAGGCGCGCATCCCGCTGTTCGAGCCGCTCGTGGGCACCGACGAGATCACCCTGCCGATCTTCGTGGGCGCGCTGTTCGACCGCCACTGGAACGGCCACGCCGACCAGCTCGCCCAGATCCGGCGCGCGGTCGGCCTGTCCGAGATGCCGTAAACTGACCGGACCTTCGAGGAGAGCGATCATGGACACGAGCTTCCTGCGACGCAGCCTGCAGATCGACGGCGTCACCTCCGGGCTCTGCGGCCTCCTGCTCCTGGCCGACGCCGCCTCCATCTCGACCCTCATCGGCCTGCCCCAGGTCGATCTCGCGCGCGCAGTCGGCGCGCTGTTCATCGTCTACGCGGCCGCGCTCCTGTGGAACGGGGCGCGCGCCACCGTGAGCCGCGGCGGGGCCGTCGCCGCGGTGGTGCTCAACGCCGCGTGGGTGGCGGGGAGCGCGGCGCTGATCCTGGCCGGTCCGCTCACCGGCTGGGGCAACCTCGCGGTGGCCGCGGTCGCGCTGGTGGTGCTCCTCTTCGCGGTGCTGGAGGCGGTGGGACTGGCGCGCCTCCGGCGGGCGGCCCCGTGAGCGCGGGCGCTCACGCCTACGACGTCGACACCGCGGTGCAGCCCGTCGCGGACCGTCCCGGCGAGACCGGGCGGTTCGCGGCGCTCATCACCGATCGCTGGAACGTGCTGGGCGGCCGGCCCAACGGCGGCTACGTGCTCGCCCGGATGATATGATCCGGGCGCGTCATGGATCAGCCGGAGGACATCGCGGGGCGCATCGTGCTGGTGGTGGACGCGGCGCTCCCGGCGGCCGCGCGGGAGACGTGCGAGGAGGCCGCCGCCGCCCTCGCGCAGCGCACCGGCGTCCCGGTCACCCTCGCCAGCGTGCCGATCGAGACCCTCGACGCGGCGCAGCCCGTGATCCGCCGCGGCCCCGCCCGGATCCGCGAGATGGCCCCGCCCGACCGCTCCGCGATGTCCGCCGCCCCGTTCGTCTGGCGCGACGGCCGGCCGGACTGGGGCGCGATGTGGACGACGTTCTGCGATCTCGCGCTCTACGGCGGCCCCCCGCAGCGCGGCGCCGAGCACGCGCTGCGCGCGCCGGGGCCCGGCGAGGTGGCGGCCGGCTCCACGCCGGAGACGCTGGCCGAGCTCGCGCGCGGCATCCAGGAGACCACCGGGCTCGCCGCAGAGCCGGCCGGCCCGGGCCTCCTCGCGGTCCACTGCGAGAGCGCGCGCATGGCCGCGTGGCTCTGCGCGGCCATCATCCTGGAGAACGTCGAGGCGCGCCTCGAGGGCAACCGGCTGCTCCTGCCCGCCGGCCCCGACTTCCGGCTGGAGGACCAGGTGAAGAGCGTGATCACGGTGGTGGCCAAGACGCACCACTACTGGCGCGAGCACCTGGAGACCGGACGCCGGGCGTGACCGGCGGCGACACCGTCGTCATCGCGGGCCTGCCCGCGCGCGACGATCGAGCCGAGCTGGCGGGCTACGAGGCCGACGCGGTCGATTTGACCGCCCAGGAGCGTCGCCGCGGCCGCCGCCGGGTGGTCACACGCGCCGGGCGGGTCTTCACCCTGATGCTGCCGCCCGGCGAGGTGCTCGCGCCCGGCGGCCTCCTCTACGTGGGCCCGGGCTGGTACGTCACGGTGGAGGCCGCGTCGGAGGCGCTCCTGATCGTGAGCCCGCGGAGCGAGCGGGAGGGCCTCCGCGTCGCCCTGGAGGTCGGCCGGCTCCACGCGGCCCTCGCGCTCAACGGCGAGCGGGTGCTGATCCCGGACGAGCCCGCGCTCGAGCGGCTCCTGGCCCGACTCGGTGTGCCGTGGACCCGCGGGCACGCCCCGTTCCTGCCGCTCAGCACCGGCTCCCCCCACTGAGGCGACGATCGCGCGTGACAACGCCCGCGGGGTGGGGTACCTTCCGACCGTGCCGGATACGGAACGTCATTCGAAACTGGGAATGGGCGAAACTGGGAATGGGCGAAACTGGGAATAGGGAGGCTGAGATGACCGCGTCGCGGACCATCCGGGGACGGGTCGCGATCGCCGGGATCGGCGAGACGGCCTACTACAGGCACGGGCGCGCGCCCGAGTCGGAGTTTGCCCTCGCCCTGCAGGCCATCCTGCGCGCCTGCGAGGACGCCGGGATCGATCCGCGGCAAGTCGACGGCTTCGCGTCCTACAGCAACGATCGCAACGACCCGTCGCGCATCGCCGCGGCGCTCGGCTTGCCCGCGCTGCGCTTCTCCAACATGCAGTGGGGCGGGGGCGGCGGGGGCGGGTCGGCGGCGGTGGGCAATGCGGCGGCCGCCGTGGCGGCGGGCTTCGCGGACTGCGTGGTGGTATTCCGCGCGCTGGCCCAGGGCCAGTTCCAGCGCTTCGGCTCGGCGCCTCCGGGCGCGACCGTCTCGGGCGAGGCGGCGCTGACATTCCCGTACGGCCTCATCTCGCCGGCCCAGCGTTTCGCCATGCGCGTGATGCGCT
>DASZJM010000693.1:0-6229 GCA_035948165.1 Candidatus Methylomirabilota bacterium | reverse complement strand
TCCTTTCGCGGGGAGACCCTCTCGATCCTTCCTTCGGTAGCCCGGCGGTCAGGCGCCTGTGGCCTGATCCGTGGCTTTGCGTCGCCACCTCACGGTGGGTTTGCCTTTGTCGGGAAGGTCTGCCGCTCTTGTAGGCTAAGGGTCGCAACCCTTATGCCAGATCAAGCCGTCAGCCTCCTGGCCACCAGGATAGAGAAATCCAGTAGTTACGGGTTGTTCGAAGCGTGCCCGGCAACAAAGCCGATGGAGGGGGTTCATCCGTTGACAGGAGCGCTGCCCAAAAATGGCGCGCGGCTTGGTTCGGCTGCCTGGATCGTCGGCGTCCTGCTTCTCGCCTCCGGATGCGCCGGCCTATCCTGTCAGGCGGCATCGATCACGGTGGCAAAGAAGGAAGAACGCGCCCGCCTCGAGGCTACGCCCCGGGGTTATACCTCCGAGACGGGGCGACTCGAAGAGATCCGCCGACCCGAGATCGTGCGGGACTACTGGGTGCTCGACGCTGACGGGACCTGGCACCGCGTGTCCAGCGAGCAGTACCGGAACGCGGAGGTGGGGCAGAGCCTCGAGCTCTGCCGATAGGCTCTATTTTCCGCCTGCGATCCATTGGGGCGGAGGATAATCGCGGCAGCTACGGGAGGGGACCGAGTGTCCGAATCGCCGGCTCCGCATGGTCGTGTGCTGCTCGTGGCTCTCACCCCCGAGAGCAGGACCGCTCTCGGCGCCTCCCAGACCGAGATCCAGCGGCTCCCCTATCGGGTCGGTCGAGAGTCCCGCGGAAACCAGCGGATCGGCCACGGATTCGTGGGAGAGCGCCGGAGTCCCGGCTCGAGGCCCACGAATGATCTGTACCTGGTCGAGAACGACGAACCGATGAACGTGAGCCGCTCGCACTTCCAGATCGACCGCGCCGACGCCGGCTATCTGCTGGTGGATCTCGAGAGCACCTGCGGAACCATCGTGGAAGGGACGCTCGTCGGCGGTGACACGCGCGGCGGTACCATCCCGCTGCACGACGGCGATGTGATCATCGTCGGGACGTCGAACAGCCCGTACGCCTTCAAGTTCCGGTTCGGGTGATCTACTGCCGGTAGCCCGCTAGATATCGAAGAGATCGAGGGCGTCCTCCCGGCGGTCGGCTCGTCGCGGATAGGCTTGTGGGTCGAGCGCCCCGTGGGGTGGCATGGGATCGTTCATGCGCGAGCACACGATCACCGCGGCAAGGAGGCCGAGTAGCAGGAGTCCGATACCGAGAGCAATCGGCGCCATGCAGTGGCCCTCCTTGCGGCCGATCGGGTTTCTACGCCCTCCTCCGGCACTGCCCTGGGGAATTGCTACGCTAGTCTCCGTGGGTACGTCAAGCGGAAAGTACAAGGGGTTGGGGCGGCGGGGTCATCGAGGGGCGAGATATAGTGCTGTGCAGCACCCGCGTTGTGGGCGATCACCAGCACCGGCTTGCGCGTGCGCTCGAGCTCGATGACGACCGAGTCGAGCCGGAGGATGAGGTCCTGGTACGAGTCGCCCCGTGATGTGGGGGTGATCACACGGATCTCGATGAACAGCACCTAGAAGAAACTGTGCCGCACGCGGGCGCCGACACGCGCGCACCGGTACTCGCCGACATTGAAGACGCGAGTACGGTAGCCCCAGCCACGACAGGTAGCGTTCGATGCGGCGCGCGGTGTAGCTCTTCCCGCGCGCCGGCAGGCCGACCATCACCCCCGCGAGCTTGGGGCTGTCCGGAGCGCGGGTGGCCTCCTGCCGCTTCGGTTGCCGAATTCAGCGCTTGCACCGCATACTGGGCGCCAATACACCCGCGGTGGACAAAGGAGCGGACCGTGAACGATACGCCCGGAGGGTTCGGTAGATATGTTGCGCGTATTGCACTGATGCTCGCGATTCTGGTTGTTCTGGTGGCGGCAGGATGGACATGGCTCACCTTGTCGTGGGCGTATTCCGTAGGCGAGCGCGCCGGCGTATTGCAGAAGTTTTCCCGGAAGGGCTGGATGTGCAAGACTCACGAGGGCGAGCTCGCGCAATACGTGGTCGGCGGTGTCGCGCCGCAGATATGGTATTTCAGTGTGCGCGATGCTGCGGTGGCCGACCAGATGTTCAAGGTCGTGGGACAGAACGTGCAAGTGCGCTACCGGGAACATCGCGGCATCCCCACCAATTGTTTCGGCGATACGCCATACTTTGCCGAAAGCTTCACCATAGTTCCGCCCGCGACACGATAGGTCCGTGGCCCTAGCACCCCCGGCGTCGGTCCGGGCGCGCTGGGCGATCCGGCTCGCGCTGATCGGGTACGCCGCACTCTTGGCGACCTCGGCTCTCACACCGGGAGGACGCGCGGGAGTCCCTGGGGCCGGCTTCTTCGACCTCAGGACCGGATCCCGCGTCCGCGCGGTGCTCTTCGCCCTGGCGGTGTACGTGCTGCTCGAGACGGTGCGCTTCCTGCCGGTCGGCCTTCTCGCCGTGCTTTCTCTGCCTCGGACGCGCGGCGGTCGCTTCAGTCTCCTCCCGGTGACCGCGATGGCCGGCACGGGCAGCCTCATCATTGCGGTCGTCGTACTCGGGCTCGAGATCGGCCCGGCGTGGACCTGGCCGGGTCCGTCGGATCTGGCGCTCCCGGCCGTCGGCTGTGCCCTGGGTGTCGGCGCGGCCCTTGTGTGGCTGGCGGGTCGCGAAGCGCGCCGCCGCCTGCTGCTCGGCATGGGCGCCACGGTGCTGGCCGCGCCGATCCTGGCCGGCCTCGTCCTCCTCGGTACGGCTGAGCGCGAGCCGCTCGTCCAGGATAGCCCGGCGGTGACATCCGAGGAGAAGCGTCGGCTGTACAACCTCCTCCGAGATAAGAATCCGAAGGCACTCGTGGCTGGCGCCACGCGCTCCCTAAGCCTGGACAGCCACGATATCGACGTGCTCCTGGCCTGGGGCCTTCCCCTCGTGCTCGGCGAGGGACGGGGAGCGGCCCGCGTCGACCTTCTGGCATCGCGGACGGCGCGGGTGTCGCTGACCCTTCCCCTCGGCACGCCCGTGGGCGGTGCTCATTACCTGAACATCGTGGCCGGGGCCCGCCTGCAGATCGACAAGGGCCGGGTGAGCGTGGCCGATCCGACCCTGCGCCTCGGGCGGCTCGCCCTGCCGCGCCCCCCGTTGCGATGGCTGGCGCCGGTCATCGGCGGCCTCGTCCAGGCCGAACGACGTGCCCGTCCGGTCCTGGCCGGCGTGGAGAGCCTCGAGATCGACCCCGGGCGCGCGACCCTCGTCTACCGCCGCATGGAACTTCCACCGGGCCTGCTCGCCAGCTTCATCTGGGGAGCCGGCTCGAACGAGGAGATGCGGCTGACCGTCCGGTCGCACGTCGAGCGGTTGTTGGAGGCCGCTCCGCGCTTGCCCCGTGGCGAGCCCCGCCTCGGCGCTGCGGTGGAGGTGGCCTTTGTCCACGCCCGCGAGCGGTCCGCGACGAGCCCGCCCGTGCTCGAGAACCGGGCGGCCCTCCTCGCCTTGGGCCTGCTGCTCGGGCATCGGCACGTCGAGGGGCTCGTGGGCCCGGTCATGGACGAGCGGGACTGGCGGCGGGCTGCGCCCCTGGCGCGGACCACGCTCCGCGGCCGCGACGACTGGACGAAGCATTTCTTCGTGAGCGCGGCGCTCACCGTGCTCTCGGCCCAGGCACCGAGCGACGCCATCGGCCTCTTCAAGGAGGAGCTGGACGCCGGGGGCGGCAGCGGGTTCTCGTTCGGCGATCTCATGGCCGACCGGGCGGGCACCACGTTCGCCCTGCTGGCCACCCAGGACGATGCGGCGGCGCGATCGCTCCAGACGCGCCTCGCCGTCGGCTTTCGCGTCGACGACTTCTTCCCGGAGGCCGCGGATCTGCCCGAGAACATCCAGGCCGGCGAGCTCGAGGCACGCTACGGTGGCACGGGGGGACGGCTGTTCCGCCAGTACGCCGCGGAGGTGGAGCGGCGCTTGTGGAGTTGCCCCGGCTATCAGGGCCTGGCGCCCACTGCCGCAGCCCCAGTGCCTCGATGAGCCAGCACATCCCGCGAGGATGATGACGCTGCTGGCTACCGCGTCTTGACAGGCGGCCGACGGCGGCGTTATACCGGCGCTGCGGTGAGGCACGACGGCTCATCGTGGTAGGTGCGCCATGGAGGTAAGGATGGACACGCCACCGGACCACCCGCTGCGCCATCGGCGCGGTAACAGGCCGTCGATGGCGCCCCGGAAGCACCCCAGCCTGTACTGATACCCGACTTGTGCCGGGCCGCGCAGCGGGAGCTGCGCGCGCACCTGAGGGACCCGCGGGCGGAGCGTTCGCTCCGCCCGCCCCCTCTACTCTCCCGTCTCCACGCCTCGGAGGCGCCCGGGGAGGTGCCGACCAGGCCGAGCTGGGGCGCAAGGCAAAGATTCTTCAAGCAGTTCATGGGGACCGACGAGATCACCCTGCCGGTGTACGTGGGCGCGATGTTCGACTACCACTGGAATGACCACGCTGGGCAGATCGCGGAGATTCGAAAAGCGAACGGGATGCCTGACGCCTGAGGCGGTTGCGCGGGCCGGCAACCACGTGCAGGCGAAGAGACGGCTTGCGTTCCGATTCTTCGCGTAAATGGCGGCGATGGCACATTTTTAGTTTGACCCGGACTCTGCTCGTACCGAAGGCATGAGAAGGAGTCGGCCCAGGGTCCGGCGGTGCCGCTAGTTCCTGCTCGGTGACCGAATCCCTCGAACGTCTCGGGTCAACGCCGACCGGGCTATGCGCGAGAGCCCGGACAGAATACCTGCGGCCTTCCGGCGACGAGTCGGACATGATGCCCAACCGACGTGGACCTCTTGACGCCAACTCGCTGAAACATCAACCCTCGCGCGTGTTGCCCGCGCTGGCATTGAATAAGCACACACGCCGCACCGGGACTGGTGCTTTGCACGAAGTTCGCGAGATCATCATCGCATTGCTCAGAGAGCCCGACGAGACCATATGCGTCGAGTGCGTCGCGACGGCACTCGGCCAGCAGGTAGGCGTCGTCATGATGACCATGCTTGGGCTTCCGGACCCGGTTGCCTCATTCCAAGGCGTGTGCTCCACCTGTCATCGGTACGCTCGCGTTATCAGGCGTGCAGCGCCTGAGCGCACTTGAATTCCGCTCGGCGCCTCGGCGGCGAACGCCTGCGCCGATGCGGTCGATTTTGACAAGGGGACCAGGATCCAGGCTGCCGCGGTGCAGGCCGCCGAGATCAGCACCAGGGCTGTGTAGCCCAGCCAGCCAGTCGTAGAGGTGACCGCCCACCAGCTGCGCGCTCTGGGGCCCGCCGTTGAAGACCGCCATGAACAGGGCGAAGAAGGTTGCCTCCACGCGCAACACGCGGCGTAATCAGACTCAGCAGGTCTTACCCAACGCCGGCCGATACCATCTGGCACCTAGCTCGGGTGCTCGCCGTGTCGCCATCGTGGCGGTGATCCGAAGCGCGCTAGCCATCGAGTTGCCAACTGTCCGATCGGACTCGCCAACAAGAGTATGGCGTCTCGTCGATTCCTGCTGGCTCCTGGCCTAGCTTCGCTTTTGCGGTGACACCGGCGTTCGGTGGCCCGATCCGGGTCCTCCGGTTCATTCGTTCACCAAGATGGTCATGTGGACCGTGTCCGGCAGAGGGAAGCGCGCCGCCTCCAGTCGCCAGGAGCCGAGGCGGGCGAGAGCATCGGCGAACTCGTTGTAGCGGGATTGTGGCACGAGCACTTCGACCGCCGTGAACCGGACCCGGTGGCTCCGGCCGAGCTCCGTTCCACCCACATCGGCCAGCAAGGCGATGAAGTCAGGCAGGACCGTACGCGGGTTCTTCGCCGACAGTTGCCCGACGACATGGGTCGTCGAGGCCGGGGGCTCCGAGAGCAGCGTCGGAGGGGAGGACGCCACTTCGGTGACCAGCTCGGATGCGGACACATCAGGCGGTGAGAGGGGGGCCGCTCGAGGCGGCGCTCCGGACGGAGATTGTCGTCGCTCGGCGGTCCGCGGTGGCGCGGCCGATGCGGTCGTCTTCTCGATCGATGGCTCCGACCGGGAGGTCGCTAGCTGCGCGAGCTCGGCCTGCGCCGACTCGACCCGCGTGGATTCGGGTTCGGGACGTGGAGGCGACGCGGGCCCGGCGAGTTGCTCGGGTCCGTCGGTCCGCGGCGGCGCGGACAGCGTGAACGCAATCGCCAGCACGACACCGACGGCTTGCACCGACG
>DASZJM010000692.1:0-5798 GCA_035948165.1 Candidatus Methylomirabilota bacterium | reverse complement strand
CACCGGACAGGCCTTGGCATTCCAGATGTCGGCCGCGTACTCGGCGATGCTGCGGTCGCTCGAGAACTTGCCGGAGCTGGCCACGTTCAGGATGCCCTTGCGTGCCCATCCATCGGGATCCGCATACAGTGCCACGAGGCGACCATCCGCCTCCAGATACGATTTCATGTCCGCCAGGTGCATGTAATGATCGCCCCCGGTCAGGAGCACCTCCCTCAGTGGGCCGAATACTCCCGGCTCGTTGAGGCTGAAGTGGTCCGAGAAGATCAGGTCCAGCGCGGCCCGCGTCTCCGGCTCGTTGTCGTAGTGCCACCCGGGCCGGTACCAGCTCCGGCTGCCCGCCACCTGGTCCGCGGTCAGGCCGAACAGGAAGAAGTTGTCTTCACCGGCTTCCTCGGCCATCTCGATGGTCGCGCCGTCGCGGGTGCCGATCGTGAGGGCGCCGTTCATCATGAACTTCATGTTGCTGGTGCCGCTCGCCTCGTAGCCCGCGGTCGAGATCTGGTTCGAAACGTCGGAGGCCGGGATCAGTCGCTCGGCCACCGATACGCCATAGTCCGGCAGGAATATGACCTTCAGCCGGCCGCGCACGGCCGGATCCCCGTCGACGGTGCCGGCCAGGTTGTTGATGAGCTTGATGATCAGCTTGGCCAGCTGGTAGGCGGGGGCCGCCTTTCCCGCGAAGAAGAACGTCCGCGGGGCCATCTCGAGGGTCGGGTTCTCCCGCAGGCGGTTGTAGAACACCACGATGCGCAGCGCGTTGAGGAGCTGCCGCTTGTACTCGTGGATGCGCTTGATCTGGCAGTCGAACATGCTGTCCGGATCGACCGTCTGCCCCGAGGTCGACCGGAGCCACTCCGCGAAGGCCGACTTGGCCGCTCGCTTGGCGGAACGAAACGCGTCGCGGAGGCCCCGGTCGGAGGCGAGCGGCTTGAGCCTCGCCAGCTCGCCCAGGTCGGTGATCCAGCCGTCGCCGATAGTCTCCGTGATCGTGCGGGCGAGGGCCGGGTTCGCCAGCAATAGCCAGCGCCGCGGCGTAACCCCGTTGGTCTTGTTGCTGAAGCGCTCCGGGAACATCTCGGCCAGGTCCTTCACCGTGGTCGAGCGCAGCAGCGCCGAGTGGATCGCGGCCACGCCGTTGGTGCTGTGCGAGCCCACGATGGCGAGGTTGGCCATGCGGACGTGCTTGACCGGCCCCTCTTCGATCAGGCTCGTGCGAACCACCCGGCCCTCATCGCCCGGGAATCGACGTCGGACGTCATCGAGCAGCCGGCGGTTGATCTCGAAGATGATCTCCTGGTGACGCGGCAGCAGCAGCCCGAACCACGCGAGGGGCCACTTCTCGAGGGCCTCGGGCAGCAGCGTGTGGTTCGTGTAGGCGAGTGTTCGCCGGGTGAGGTCCCAGGCCTGATCCCATCCGAGGTGTGCCTCGTCGAGCAAGATTCGCATCAGCTCGGGGACGGCCACCGATGGGTGGGTATCGTTGAGCTGGATCGCGACCTTCTCGGGAAGCGCGCTCCAGTCGGCGTTGGCGCGCCGGAATCGTCGCACCAGGTCGGCCAGGGAGCAGGCGACGAGAAAGTATTCCTGGACGAACCGAAGCCCCTGCCCCTGGGTCGTCGAGTCGTCGGGATAGAGCACGCGGGTGAGAGACTCGGCCTCGAGCGTCTGCGCCAGCGCGCCGACGAAATCGCCGTGGCTGAACGCCTGAAAGTCGAAGTAGTCGGGTGCGGCCGCGGCCCAGAGGCGGAGCGTGTTGATCGTCTTGCCGCCATAGCCCACCACCGGTCGGTCGAACGGCCTGCCGATCAGAGTCGACGCCCGCCCGATGATCGGCCGGAGGGCTCCCCCCTGAACCTCGAACGAGCAGTTCACCTTGACCTCGACCGTGTCGTCTGGGCGAGCCACCTCCCACGGGTCGGGGCGACGCAGCCAGTTGTCCGGCTGTTCGAGCTGCCATCCGTCCTTGATGGACTGCTTGAACATTCCGTACTCGTACCGGAGCCCATACCCCATCGCGGGCAGCTGCATCGTGGCCAGCGAATCGAGGAAGCACGCGGCCAGACGCCCGAGCCCGCCATTTCCCAGTCCCGCGTCGGGCTCCTCCTCGAGCAGGCCGAGCCAATCGCGAGACGTCTGCTTGACCGCCTCGCTCACAAAGGGGCTGAGGAGCAGATTCGTGATGTTGTTGGTCAGCGAGCGGCCGATCAGAAACTCCATCGAGAGATAGTAGACGCGCTTGGGGTTCGCGCTCCCGTAGGTCTGCTCGGTGCGCACCCATCGCTGGGAGAGGACGTCCCGGACAGAGCGCGCGAGGGCCTCGTAGCGCTCACGCGCCTCCGTGGCCGCCGGATCCACGACGTTGTCGAAGAGCAGATGCCGCTCGTACAGCGCGTTGGCGGAACCCGTGAGGTCGACCGGACCGCAGGCGTATTGCCGGCGCAGCGTGGCCAGGGCATCCGGGGTCGTTGCCGCTCGAGGTGTCGTCGACTCGTTTGCGCTCATTGCCGTGCCTTCTCCCCGTGTTCCCGCATCTGTGCCGGGATGATGTGACCTGGGTGAGGAACCTCGTTCCAGAGGCGGATCGCCGGCTCGGACCGGTTGTGCTCGTACCCCACCGCGCTGAGGCTGGCCGTGCCCAGCAGAAAGTACCGGCCCGCCCCCGGTTCGAGCCCGAGCCAGCGCGCGGCAAACACTCGGAGAAAGTGTCCGCTCGAGAAAAGCAGCACGTCGCCGCCCATTGCCCGAACCCGGTGAGCCACCCGGTCCGCCCGCGCCCCGACCTGGTCCGGCGACTCTCCCCCCGGGCAGCCGTCGCGGAACAGCTGCCAGTCGGGGCGCTCATGGTGGATCTCGACGCTGGTGAGACCTTCGTACGAGCCGTAGTTCCATTCGAGCAGGTCAGGCTCGACGCGGGCCGCCGACCCGAAGCCGGCCAGCTCGCACGTCCGGACCGCTCGCTGCAACGGACTCGTGAGCACGGAGGCGAACGTCAAACCGTCAAGCCGCTCTCCCAGCTGGCGGGCCTCGACTTCGCCCTGCGCGGTCAGCGGTAGGTCGGTCACGCCCGTGTGCTGGCCAGAGATGGTCCAGGCGGTCTCACCGTGCCTCGCCAGGTACACGACCGGAAGCGTGTCGCTCATGACCTCCTCACAGGGCAACCACCATGCCGAACCTGACGAACCGAGCGATCAGCTCACCTTCGCTGCGGCGACAGGCACTTGCCAGAGTACACGGCCCGCCGGGAACGAAATGTGCCAATGCCGCGCTGATAACGGGCTACCGCGTGCCCGCCGGTTGGCGTTCCGGCGCCGACGGAGTGCGCGCGCCTTCGTTCGCTGATGCGTGGTGATTCACGATCAGCCGAGAGCCGCGCTGCCCCGTCAGGTACGTCCAGACCCACTGCAGAAACACACTGATCCGAAGGCTCGACTGCCCCACGAATTCGAGGTGCACGGCCGCCCACGCCAGCCAGGCGAGAAGGCCACTCACGTGGACTCTCCCGCTCTGCAGGACGGCGAACCCCTTGCCCACCACGGCCAGGTTGCCCTTGTCGAAGTACCGGAACGGACCCGCGGCGGTTCGTCCAGTGACACGTCGGTGAATCAGCCTCCCCGCATAGCGCCCTTGCTGCATCGCCACCTGGGCCACGCCGGGCAGGGGCTTGCCATCCTGGTCGAGCGAAGCGGTATCACCGATCACGAAGATCTCCGGGTGCCCGGCCACCGTAAGGTCGGTCTGGACGCGGACACGGCCGGCACGATCCGTCTCCCCCTTCAGCCACTCGCCGGCCGGCGACGGAGCCACTCCCGCGGTCCAGATCACCGTCTTGCTCGCGATACGCTCACCCGCGACGGTGACTCCGTTTGCATCGATCTGATCGACGCCCTGTCCGAGCCGCACCTCCACACCCAGTTTCTCGAGCCGCTCCTTCGCCGCCCTGGACAGGTCGTCCGCAAAAGTGCCCAACACCCGGGTCCCCCGATCGACCAGGATGATTCGCGCCGTCGAGGGATCGATCCGGCGGTAGTCCGACCGCAGCGTACTGTGTACCAACCCCGCGAGCGCGCCGGCCATCTCGACCCCGGTGGCGCCGGCTCCGACCAGCACGAAGGTCAGGAGGTCGCGGTGACGACTGGGATCTTCCTCGGCCTCCGCCTGCTCGAATGCCCGCAGAATCTTGTTCCGGGCCGCGACCGCATCCGCCAGGCCCTTCAATCCCGGCGCGAACTTCGCGTACTCGTCGTGGCCAAAGTAACTGTGCCCCGCGCCCGTCGCGAGAACGAGGTAATCGTACGGAACCGGCACGTCTTCCCGGTCAACCGAGTTGACAAGGATGGACTGGTGATTCACGTCCACCCCCGTCACTTCCCCAAGGATGACCGTGGCATTGCGCTGCGTCCTGAGGATCTCGCGGATCGGAGAAGCGATCTGCCCGGTGGCGAGGACGGCCGTCGCCACCTGGTACAGCAGCGGCTGAAACAAGTGGTGATTCGTGCGATCGATCAGAAGGACACGCGCCGGTGTCTTTCTCAGAGCCTTGGCGGCCGCGAGCCCGCCAAAGCCTCCCCCCACGATGACGACACGGGGACCGCGATCATCCATGGATATCCCGACCTCCCCTCGACTCGCACTCTACTCCTCGGCACAAGAGCAACAGCTGTGCCGAGCGACGAGGGGGTGCAGTTCGCCGCCAACTAGCTGAGCGGGAAGACGCTCCACCCGGGCCCGGCGTCGCCCGCCCTGCCAATGGACTACCAGCTGTTAGCCGGTTGGCAGGATCCCAGAAGACGGACACTACTGGCCTGCGGGTAGTACGCCGACGAGGATCATGAACAGCAGCACCATGCACACCGCAATCGCGTAGCCCAGCCAATCCTCGATCGCCGCTCCCCCCTTCACTCTCGTTCCCACGCCGTCCGCCTTCACGCGGATGCCGCGAGGCGACCAATCGCTCGAAGAGGCGCCGCGGCCAGGGTGAGCTGAAGGTCGCAGTAGTCCCGCAGCAGCTCCGGGCTCTGCTCTCTGATCTCGGCCAACACGGCTTCCGCACTCTTCCCCAGCCGGAGCCGCGTGGCCGCATCGGTCAGGATGCGGTGCTCGCGGGCCAGCTGGTGTTGCGTCTGCGAGAGTCGTTCAAGACGGCTCCGGATCTCGGCGAGCAGGGACCGGTCGAACTCTCGCCCTTGTGCCATGGTGTCTCTCCTCCTTGCGAAGTAGCCTGTCGGGGCAACTCTACTCGCGATTCAGACGGCCTATCAGGCGCACGGGCTCCGTCTGCGCCCCATTTCCCGCAAGAATGCGACACGGGTGGCCCATCGGGACCGTGAGGACCCATCAGTCGCCAACCGATTGGCAGTCGTGGCTCGGCGCCGTCCCCATCCGGTCGGGTTCTCGCGTCACCATCACCGTCGCGACGATCCAGACCACCGGCAGGAGGAAGGCCAGCGACCCCGGCACCCACATGATCACGCCGGCGATGGCCTGATCTTCCAGCGCCGAGAACCCCTGCGACCTGGGCACCGCGTCGTACGCCGGGTAGATCACGTGGTCGGAAAATGTGAGGATCGCGGCCAGCACGCTGTTCTGAACGTCGCCGAGCACGAGGTACGGAATCATCGCCCAGCGCGGCCAGGCCGAGCGCGCGGGCCACGGCTGAATCACGGGCCTCCAGAAGAGCACGGCGGTCGCGAAGAAGCAGGCGTGCTCGACGTGATGCCAGAGGTCGGAGCGCAGGGCCAGATCGTAGAGCGCGGGGACGTGCCACGTCCAGAAGGCGATGAAGAACGCGGCCCCGC
>DASZJM010000691.1:0-2295 GCA_035948165.1 Candidatus Methylomirabilota bacterium | reverse complement strand
CTCAAGAAGAAGGGCCATCCGTTCGGGTTCGAGATCGGGCACGGCTTCGGGGACAACCACGGCTGGATGTACCCGCTGCTCTGGTCCTACGGCGGCCGCGAGGTCGACAAGGACGGCAAGACGGTCCTCATCGACTCGGCGGAGACGGCCAAGGCGGTCGACTTCTGCCGGAAGTTCTACCAGGAGACGATGCTGGAGGACGTCCTGGGCTGGACCGACGTGAGCAACAACAAGGCGTTCTTCGGCGAGCAGATCTCCTGCACCAACAACGCGATGTCGATCCTGATCGTGGCCAAGCGCGACTTCCCGGAGATCGCCAAGGTCACCGATCACGGGCTCAATCCCCAGGGTCCCAAGGGCCGCTTCCACCTCTACAACCCGCAGTCCCACGCGATCGCCTCGCACGCCTCCGATCCCGCGGCGGCCAAGGCGTTCCTGCGCTGGCTCTACGACGACAAGCAGCTCTCGCGGTGGCTCGTGGCGGGCGACGCCTACTACGCGCCCTACCTCCAGGGTTACGACAACCACCCGATGTGGAACGCGGACCCGCGCTACCTGCCCTTCAAGGAGTCGCTCAAGACCTCGCACCTGCACGGGTGGCCCGGACCCGCCGGCCAAGCCCTGTCGGAGAGCAACGCGAAGTACGTACTGGTCGACATGTTCGCGAAGGCCTGCCGGGGCGACTCGACCAAGGACGTGATCGCCACCGCCGCCGCGCAGCTCAAGCAGATCTACAAGGCGAAGTGACCTCATGGCGGTAAGGCCGGAACCGCTGGCCCGCCCGGCCTCGGCCGCCGCGCGGACCCTGTCCCTGCGCGGGGTGCTCGAGCGGGAGGGCGCGTTCAGCTGGCTGATGCTGGCCCCGGGCGTGCTCTTCCTGCTCGCGTTCGTCGCGTACCCCTTCTTCTACGGGATCTGGCTGAGTCTGCAAGATAGGCCGGTGGCCCGGTCCGGCGTATTCGTCGGGCTCGCCAACTTCGTGACCCTGGCCAACGACGCGGTGTTCTGGCAGGTCACCCGCAACACCTTCGTGTACACCGCGGTCACCACCGTGCTGAAGCTGCTGGGCGGCCTCGCGATGGCCCTCGTGATCAACCAGGCCTTCCGGGGCCGGAACCTCGTCCGCGCCTTTCTCCTCCTGCCGTTCATCGTGCCCACCATCCTCAGCGTGGTGGCCTGGATGTGGATCTTCGATCCCACCTTCAGCGTCATCAACTGGATGCTCGTCCACAGCGGAATGATCACCACCGGGTTCTCCTGGCTCGGCAACGCGACCCTGTCGATGGTGTCGATCATCATCGTGAACACCTGGCGGGGCATCCCGTTCTACGGCATCACCATCCTGGCCGGGCTCCAGACCATCTCCCCCGACCTCTACGAGGCGGCCGCCATCGACGGGGCCACCGTCCGCCAGCGGTTTCTCCACGTCACGCTGCCGATCATCAAGCCGATCCTGATCATCGTGACCATGTTCTCGGTGATCTTCACCTTCTCCGATTTCCAGATCGTCTACGCCCTCACCCACGGGGGGCCCGCCAACGCCACCCAGGTCTTCGTCACCTACGCGTTCGACCTCGGGATGTCGGGCGGCCAGCTCGGCATGGGGGCGGCGGCCGCGCTGGCCATGCTGCCCGCCCTCGCGGTCATGATCGTGGCGCTCACGCTCTACATGAGGCGCGAGACGTGATCGAGGAGCGCGGGCTCGGCTCCCGGATCCTCCGGCTCTACCTGCCGCTCGCGGTCTGCCTGGTCGTGATGCTGTTTCCCTTCTACTGGATGCTGATCACGTCGATCAAGCCGAACGCGGAGCTGTACAACGCGCGGATCATGCCGCTCGTCGTCTACCACCCGACCCTCAAGCACTACGTCGATCTCCTGACCCAGACGAACTTCCTCACCTGGACCTACAACACCCTCCTGGTCGCGGTCGTGACCACCGCGGTCTCGTTGGCGCTCGGCACCATGATCGCGTACCCCCTCGCCCGCATGAACTTCCCCGGGGCTGCGGTCGTGGCGATCGGGGTCGCCGCCACCTACCTGGTGCCCCAGCCGCTCCTGTTCATCCCGATGGCCGACATCATCAACAAGCTCGAGCTGGGCGACACCCTGAAGGCGGTGATGCTCACCTATCCCACGCTCCTGATCCCGTTCTGTGCGTGGCTCCTGATGGGCTACTTCAAGAGCGTGCCGCGCGAGCTGGAGGAGGCGGCGCGCATCGACGGGGCCAGCCGCTTCCAGGCGATGTGGCGCGTGGTGCTCCCGCTGACCACGCCGGGTCTACTCTCCGCCGGGATC
>DASZJM010000690.1:0-1654 GCA_035948165.1 Candidatus Methylomirabilota bacterium | reverse complement strand
CGCGGGGTACTCCACGCTGACCGTGATGGCCGCGCACGCGATGATGGTGTCGGCTCCCGGCACCCGGAGCCCGCCCGCGACCGGGCGGACGGTCACCTCGCCGTGGGGCAACTCCTTCTTCACGCGCTCCACGTCGACCTTGCCCGGGTCGGGCACACCCACCGTGACGTCGACCAGCATGCGCCCGCCCTTGGCGCGCACCTCGGTGAAGAGCGGCAGGCTCGAATGTCGGATCGCGTCCGACACCGCGCGGCACGCCGCCTTGGTGCCTTCCTCCCCGTGCACGTCCACCCCCATTCCGAACTCGAGAACCATCGCCTGTGCGCTCACTCTACTCTCCTCTTTCACCCAATGATGCTGCCGCCCATGACGCGGATGGTGTCGCCGGTGATGTAGGACGAGGCGTCCGAGGCCAGGAACACGCAGGCCTCCGCGATCTCCTCGGGACGCCCCAGGCGGCCGAGCGGGATGCGCTTCAGCTGCTCGGGGCCGCCGGGCGGCGCCTGGCGGAACTCCGGGTACCACTCCGCGTAGCGCCGCTCGGTGTCGATGGTGCCCGGCATCACCATGTTCACCCGGATCCCGGCCGGGCCCAGCTCCGCGGCGAGGGCCCGCACCAGGCCGAGCAGCCCGGTCTTGGCCGCGGTCACCGCCGCGGTGCCCGACCGCCCGGTCAGGCTCGACTGGCCCCCGAGGGCGATGATGCTCCCCCGCCCGCGCGCCTGCATCCCCGGCACCACCGCGCGGGCGAGGTAGAACGCGGAGTGGAGGTTCACCGCGAAGACGCGGTGCCATTCCTCGATCGCGGTGTCGAGCAGCGACTTGTGGGGGCGGATGGCCGCGTTGCACACCAGGACGTCGATCGCCCCGACCACCGCGAGGCCGCCCTCGACCATGCGGGCGACCGCCTCCGGGTCGCCCACGTCGCCCAGCACGCACACCGCGCGCCCCCCGTGGGCGCGGCACTCCTCGCCCACCGCCTCCAGCTCGTCGCGGTTGGTCCGCGTGTTCAGCACCAGGTCGGCGCCCTCGGCCGCGAAGGCCAGCGCGATGGCGCGGCCGATGTTCCGGCTGGCCCCGGTGACGAACGCGGTGCGGCCCTTCAACCTCATCGACGGCGCGCTCATCGCGGTCACGCGGGCACCGCCAGCGCGGTGACGTGCGGCATGACCTCGGCGACGAACAGATCGATGTTGGCCGCCGCCTCCGCCTCGCTCATCTCGCCGAACATCAGGCGGCAGGTCATGTAGGTGCAGCCGCTCGCGGTCACCTGGCGCTCGAACTCCGCCCGCACCTGGGCCGGGGTCCCCGCGATGGCGACCCCACGACGGCGGGCCTCGTCGAAGTCGGGCGCGAAGCGGAACGGGACCGCGCCGAAGTCGCGCCAGAGCTTGGTGAGGTTGGCGTACCACACCGCGTAGCCGGCGCGGCCGAGCGCCATGGCCGCGGCCTCGGTGGGAGCCACCACCACGTGGCGGCCCATGCCGAGCTTGGGGGTCGCGGCGTCGCCGTGCTTGCGCTGCCACACCTCGCGATAGCGGGCGAACAGCGGCGCCGACATCTCGGCCCCCAGATTGGTGATCACGTTGACGCGGTTGGTGGCCGCCCACTCGGCGCCCGCGGCGTGGCCGAGCCCGTACCAGAGCGGAGGGTG
>DASZJM010000689.1:0-8896 GCA_035948165.1 Candidatus Methylomirabilota bacterium | reverse complement strand
CAAGGCGTAGCGCACGGCTACCTCCCGCACCGGTCGATCACGGGCTCAGTGTCTCTCGACGCCCGTTCCCTGCATGTCGCACACCCCGAGGCTCTGCCGCCACCAGCCGCCGCCGCGAATGCACTGCTGCGCGTCCGTCAGCATCGAGCTGGCGCTCGTGGCGGGAGGAGGCATGCTCGAGCCACACCCGGCCAGAAGCCAGACCGCAACGGCGAGTCCGATCGCCATCCGTGCCATGGGTCACCTCCAGTAAGGCTCGAGCCTGGCGGGCTACACTCCACCAGTGAGGCGAAGCCTACCGGGCTGTGCTCTCAGGCGCCCCCGAGGGTAGCGCAGAGCGTCAGGCTTACAGCTGGTCGCGGAGCGGGAGCAGGGGCAGGTAGAAGAACTGGTTGAGCCCCTGCTCCAGATCGTCGTCGGAGACGGGGCGCGCGTACTTGAGATCCTCCTCGAACACACGGATCAGCCGGCCCGCGATGCCCCGGTCGAGGAACACGAGGTTGAGCTCGTTGTTCAGGGCGAACGAGCGGTTGTCGAGATTGGCGCTGCCGATGCTCACCCACTGGCCGTCGACGACCATCGTCTTCGCGTGGAGCAGGGCCGGGCCGTACTCGTAGATCTTCACTCCCGCCTTGCTCGCGCGCGGGTAGTGCGCGCGACTGGCCTGCCGCACCAGGCGGTCCAGCACGCCCTGCGCCACCCCCGCGGTGATGATCGAGACGCTGACCCCGCGGCGCGCCGCCCGGGCCAGCGCCTCCGCCATCGCGTCGTCGGGCACGAAGTAGGGGTTCGTGATGTGGATCGACTTGCGCGCGCCGTCGATCGCGAGCAGGAACAGCAGGTAGGCTTCCGCCGCTCCACTCGCCGGCGAGCTCTTGACCGACTGGACGGCCAGGTCGCCCCGACGCTGGGGCGACGGGAAGTAGCGGTCGCCGCCGAGCAGGACCCCGGTGGAGTCGCGCCAGTTCTCCGCGAACGCGGCCTGGAGCGAGCGCACGATCGGACCCTCCACCCGGACGTCGGTCTGCCGCCAGTGCTCGGGCTGGCGCCCGTCGCCCGTCCACTGCTCGCCGACGCCGGTGCCGCCGGTGAAGCCGACCCGGCCGTCGATCACGAGAATCCGGCGATGGTTGCGATGATTGATCCGCTTGATCGCGAAGGGGTTGAGCGAGTGGAACCAGGCGACCTGGCACCCCGCGTCCTCGAGCTTCGTCCAGTACTGCCGGGGCATCTGGCCGGAGCCCACCGCATCGAGGAGCACGTTGACCGCGACGCCGGCCCGGCAGCGCTCGGCCAGCGCGGTGGCCATCTCGCCGGCGATGGCGCCGTTCTCGTAGATGAAGTTGGCGAACGTGATCGTGCTCCGGGCCCCGCGGATGGCCGCGAGCATGGCGGGGAAGATCTCCTCGCCGTTCAGCAGCAGCTGGGCGCGGTTGCCCTCGATGAGGCTCGAGACGGTGTGGGCCTCGATCGAGCGCATGAACGCGGGCTCTCCCACGTGCACGTCGGGCGTGATGTAGTGGGGACGGCTCAGCGTGCATCCCGCGAGCAGGACGCTCACTCCCAGAACGACGCGCGCGCGGCCAGTGAGTCGGCGCATACGCAGCGACGACGATGCACCGGGCATGCCAGTGACCTAAATCGTGGAAATGGCTCGCACGCGGGTCGGCGGCGGCCAGCGAGGGGCCGATCGTTTCAGGTAGGAACGACGCGCTCCGGGTCGGAAAGGGCGCCCCAACCTAAGAAAACCGCGTGGGGCGGGCCCCGGTTTCCGGGGCCGGGCGATCGTGCTAGAGTGCCGCCGGGTGGTCGAGAGCCGCCGTACGGACGGCGGCCGTGCCGCGGTAGCGGGCTCGTCGCCATCCGATCCCAGTGGCCGAAAACGTCATCATCCTGGTCGTCATCGCCGCGCTCGCGGGGGCGTTCGCCCTCGTGCTGTTCACCGCCATGTGGCGGGTGGAGCGGCGGGCGCACTGGAACCGCGAGGCGGGGATCAAGCGGAGCCAGCGCCTCGAGCGTCGGGTCTTCGTGACCGGGGTCCTGCTGGTGATCGCGATGGTGGCGGTGGTGGTGACGGTGCAGCTCACCCGCCGGCCCGGATGCAACGGAACCGTCGTGGTGGCGGCGGCGCCCGACGGCCGCCCGCTCGAGTGCATCTGCGAGCTGGGCCGGCGGGGGGCGTGCTTCGAGCCGGGGCCGTAGCCGCCGGCGCGGCGGCGGGCGGGCGGGGGCCCGCCCGGGAGATCAGGCGAGCCCGAACCCGTGCCCGCGGATGAACGGGCCGAAGTTGTGCCGCTCCGGCGTCGAGTACTGGCGGGCCTTGTCCTCCGACCAGCCGTAGGGTTCGCTGTACCCGAACCGCTCCACGTACCGCTGGCTCTCCTTCGGAGTCGCGTGACGCGCCTCGCGCCGTCGGTCGTAGGCCTCGAGCTGGGCGGGCAGGTCGCGGTCGTCGTAGCGATCGGTGTGCACCGTGATCGCGGGCGGCAGCCGCAGGCTGATCCAGCCCGGCTGGAGCGGGTAGCCCACGCAGAGCCCGGCTACCGGGAACACCCCGGGCGGCAGCTCGAGCAGGGCGGCGAGCTTCTCGACGTGGTTGCGCACCACGCTGATCGGGCAGCAGCCGAGGCCGAGCGCCTCCGCCGCGGTGATGAAGGCCTGCAGCACGAGCCCCGCGTCCACCGCCGCGTTCATGAACATGTCGAGGGTGTCGTTGGGGAAGGGACGCCCGCGCAGCTCGCTCACCCGCCGCATGCGCCGGTGATCGCCGCAGAACACCAGGAAGAGCGGGGCTTGCGCGATCCACGGCATGTCGGGGATCCAGCCGCCGATGGTGGTCTGCCTGGCGCGGTCGCGCACCACCACGATGCCCACCTGCTGGAGGTCCGACTTCGACGGGGCGGAGAGCGCGGCGGCGAGGGCCATCTCGAGCACGTCGTCCGGCACCGCGTCGGGCTTGTAGCGCCGCTGGGTGCGGTGGGAGAGCAGCAGGGCCAGCGGGCCCTCGGCGGCCCGGTCGCGGCCGGCCTCGGTGGGCAGGCCGAAGCGGTCCTGGATCAGGTCCGCGATGGTCCGGCTCACGGGGTGAGCGCGGCCCGCGTGATCGTCGTCGTCTCGCGGTTGTGCCACTCGGAGGCGGCGAAGGCCTCGTTGATCTGCTCGAGCGGGTACTTGTGCGAGAGGATGCGGCTCCACGGATAGCGCTCGCGCGTGCGCACCAGGAAGTCGAGCGCGCGCGGGATCACCCACGCCTCGTACTGGATCACCCCCACGATCTTCTTGGAGCCCCACACCAGGAGCGACGGCTCGAGCTCGATCTTGGCTCCCCGGCTGATGGTGCCGATCTCGAGATAGGTGCCGCCCGAGCGCAGCATCTCGATGCCCTCCGGGATCACCGCGGGAAAGCCCACCAGGTCGCACGCCACGTCGGCCCCGACCCCGCCGGTCCACTGGCGCACCAGCTTCACCCGCTCGCGCCGGTCGGTGACCTCCTTGACGTTGATGGTGTGGTCGGCCCCGAAGGCGCGCGCCAGCTCGAGCCGCCCCGGGATCTGGTCGATCACGATCACGGTCTCCGCGCCCATGTCCTTGGCCACCGCGGCGGCCTGGATGCCGAGCCCGCCCGCGCCCTGGATGACGATGCGGTCTCCTTGCCGCACGCCGGCCACGTGCAGGCCGTAGAAGACCTGGGAGAGCGCGCAGTTCACACCCGCCACCGCCTCGTCGGAAAGCGTGTCGGGCACCGCGAACAGCGCGCCGCCCGGGCGCAGGTAGTAGTGGTCGGCGAAGGCCCCGTGCAGATGCGGCGGCGCGCTCGGGCCGAGCGGGCGCTCGATCTTGTTGGGGCAGGCGGCGCGCTCCTCGTGCAGGCACGCGTAGCAGCGGCCGCACGGGTAGAAGTAGGTGTAGGCGACGCGGTCGCCCTCCTTGAGGGCGCGCCCGAGCGAGTCGGTCTTCACCCGCGCGCCCAGACGGGCGACCCGCCCGGTCATCTCGTGGCCGAAGATCCAGCCGTCGTCGGGCAGGCGCAGCGGCGCATCGCCGCGCCAGAAGTGGAGATCGGAGCCGCAGATGTTGGCGTGGGTCACCCGGATCAGCACCCCGTCGGGCTCGATCTCGGGGATCGGCACCGACTTGATCTCGAAGGGTTTGCCGGGGCCGAAGAAGACGGCGGCGCGCGCGGTGGTGGCCATGGTCAGTCTCCCCGCTCGGCGCCGAGGGCGAAGACGTCGTGCAGCGCCCGCACCGCGAGCTCGGTGTACTTGTCCTCGATCACGCAGGAGACCGCGATCTCGGAGGTGGAGATCATCTGGATGTTGATGCCCTCGGCAGAGAGGGTCTCGAACATGCGCGCGGCCACTCCCGCGTGGCTCCGCATACCCACGCCCACGATGGAGATCTTGGCCACCCGGTCGTCGGCCACCACCCCCTGGGCCCCGATCTCGCGGGCCACCGCGCCCAGCACCTCCTCCGCGCGGGCGCGGTCCGCGCGCGGCAGGGTGAACGAGATGTCGGTGAAGCCGTCGCGGCTGATGTTCTGCACGATCATGTCCACCACGATGTTCTGCTTGCCGAGGCCGCCGAAGACCCGGGAGGCGATGCCGGTCCGGTCGGGCACGCGCAGGATCGAGACCTTGGCCTGCCCGCGGTCGTGGGTGACGCCGGTCACCACCACGTCTTCCATGCTGTGATCCTCCCTGGTCACCAGCGTGCCCGGGTCCGGCTTGAAGCTGGATCGGACGTGGACCGGCACGTTGTACTTCTTGGCGAACTCGACCGAGCGGGCCTGCAGCACCTTCGCCCCCAGCGCGGCCATCTCCAGCATCTCGTCGTAGGAGATGCGCGGCAGCTTGTGCGCGTCGGGCACCACGTTGGGATCCGCGGTGTAGACGCCGTCCACGTCGGTGAAGATCTCGCACACGTCGGCCTTGAGCGCGGCCGCGAGGGCCACCCCGGTGAGGTCGGAGCCACCCCGGCCGAGCGTGGTGATCTCCCCGTCCTCGGTGGCGCCCTGGAAGCCGGCCACCACCGCGACCCGTCCCGCGTCCAGCGCCGCGTTGATCCGCTCCGCGCTGATGCGCTTGATGCGGGCGCGGGTGTGGGCCTGGTCGGTGACGAGGCCGACCTGCGAGCCGGTGAAGGAGCACGCGGAGTGCCCGAGCGCCTGCAGGGCCATCGCGAGCAGCCCGATGGTGACCTGCTCGCCGGTGGCGAGCAGCATGTCCATCTCGCGCGGGTCGGGGGTGGGGGTGATCGCGGAGGCGAGCGCGATCAGCCCGTCGGTGGTCCGGCCCATCGCGGAGACCACTACGACCAGGCGGTGTCCCTCACGCGCATAGCCTGCCACGCGTCGGGCCACGTTCTTGATCTTCTCGGGATCGGCGACGGAGGAGCCGCCGTACTTCTGGACGATCAGCTGCGCCATGAGAGGGCCATCGTACACGACCCCCGCGCGCAGTGTAAAGCCGCGCCCCTTCAGCGGGGGCGGCGCGCGTCTTCCTGCGGCCGGACGTTCCGCTGGCGCTCCTGCCGCCGCTCGCGGATCTGCTCGCGCGCGCGCTGGCGCTCCTCGGGCGTCATGTTGCGCCAGCGCTCGAGGTTCTTGTCCATGCGCTGGCGCTGCTCGGGGCTCAGCGACTGGTAGCGCTCGAAGCGCTGCTGGATCTGCCGCTGCCGCTCCGGGGGCAGCTGCTGGTAGCGGTTGTAGGCGCGCTCCAGCTCGCGCTTGCGCTCGTCGGGGAGCTGGTTCCAGCGCTGAAAGTCCTGCATGATCCGCGCGCGCTCGGCGGCCGGCATCTGACGGAGCCGCTGCAGGTTCTGCCGCGCGCTCTGGCGCTCCTCCGGGGAGAGGCTGCGCCAGTGGCGGTAGTTGTCCATCGCGCGCTGCTGCTGCTCGGGCGTCATGCTCCGCCAGCGCTCCAGGTTGCGCTCGGCCACCGCGCGCTCCTCGGGCGACAGGCGCTCGAGCCCCTGGATCGGCGCGCCGGGAGCCGCGGGGGCGCCGGGCGTCGCGGGCGCGCTCGGGGTCGCGGGTGGTGGCGGGGTCTGCGCGGCCGCGGGCCCGGCCGCGAGGGCCAGCAGGGCGAGGGCGAGCGCGAAGCGCGGGCTCATATCAGCGACCATCCCGGACGGGCGGGGGCGGCGGCTCGGGGCCCGCGGGAGCGGTGGGCGCGCCCGGCGCCTCCTGGGCCCGCTGGGTCTCGAGCATGCGCATGCGCTCGAGGAGGCCCATGCGCCGGGCCACCTCGCGGTCCCGGGCGTAGTCCGGGCTGCTCAACAAATCTAGATCTCTCAGCATCTCCGCGTCCACCGCCTCCGGCGGGCCGGCGCGCTTCGTCGTCGCGCCTCGATCGGCCGCGCCCACTTCCGTCGTTCCCGCCAGCGTCACCACGAGCAGACCGGCGGGCCAGAGCCATGCGAACCATGCGATCACGGGGGCTCAGCTCTTGCTCGGCCCCGGCAGCTCGTCGAGCTCGTTGATCACGTTGAAGTCCTCGAGCAGGTCGAGCTGCTGCACCACGTCGAGCCGCGCGATCATGTCGAGCCGGCTCGCGAGGATCGTGTTGTCCAGCGCGAGCGGGTCCGGCGCGCCCGGCCCGTGCAGGCCGGGGAGCCCGGAGACCACCAGCACCGCCACCAGGGCCGCTGCCACCAGCGCGGGCAGCGGCCGCGCGAGCCAGGCCCAGGCGGCGCCGGCGCCGCGACCGGCGCCGCCGCGCTCGAGGCGCTCGCGCAGCTCGGCCCGGTACGCGCCCCAGTGGATGGGCGGCGCGGGGGGCGCGGTGGCGGCCAGCGCGGTCACGATGCGCACGAAGCCCTCGCGCGCGGCCCGGCACTCCGCGCACTCGGCCAGGTGCGCGTCGACGCGGGCCCGCTCGGGGTCTTCGAGCTCGCCCCGCAGGTGATCGACCAGCAGCTCGTCCACGTGCACGCCGCTCATGCTCCTTCTCCGATCCGGCGCCTCAGCGTGCTGAGGGCGCGGTGCAGGTGCACCCGCACCGTCGCCTCCGACAGGCTCAGCACCGCGGCGATGTCCTTGGTCGCCATCCCCTCGCGGCACGAGAGCGTCACCGCCGCGCGCTGCTGGGGCGACAGCTCCTCCACCAGCTCCCATACCCGGCTCATGCGGGCCTCCGTGTCCAGGCGGTCCGCCGGATCCACGAACGGCGCGGGCGCCTGCTCGACCGGGTCGGGCTCGTCGGGCCCGTCCTCACGCCGGTCGCGCCAGGCGAGGAGCCGGCGCCAGCCCCGACCGCGGCGCTGGTGGTCGAGACAGCAGTTGACCAGGATCCGATAGAACCAGGTCGAGAACTTCGACTGCCCCGCGAAGGAGCCGGCCGACTCGTGGAGGCGCAGGAACGCTTCCTGCGAGCAGTCGCGGGCCTCTTCCCGATCGCGCACGACCGACCACGCGATGCGGTAGGCCCGCTCCTGGTAGCGCTCGACCAGGAGGTCGAAGGCTCCCGGCTTCCGCTCCGCCACCGCCCGACATAGCTCCTCATCGCTCGACTCCACGGGCGCCTCTCGCCCCGATCTTCCCATACGCGCGCATGCGACTCCAAGCCTCCGCGTCGCGCGGGCACGCTCCGGGAGCGGGGATGGCCGCTCCCGGAGCGCGTCCCACGATGCTACTTGCCGTTCTTCTCCGCGACGTCCCGGTGCAGGTCGCGCCGATCGCGGTGCACGTCCCGTACGTCCGGGCGCCGGTCGCGCTTGTCCTGCCGCAGATCGCGCGCGTCGCCCCGCCGGTCCTTCACGTCGCCCCTCACGTCGCGGCGGTCGCCTCGCAGGTCCTGCTTGGCGTCCTTCACCGCGTTCGGGTCGCCCGACTTGTAGGCGTCCCGCAGGTCGCGCCGGTCGCCCTGCAGCTCGCGCCGGTCCCCCTGGATCTCCTTCGTGTCGCCCCGCAGGTCGCGCCGGTCGCCGCGGATGTCGCGGCTGTCCTGGCGCACGTCCTGCCGATCCTGCCGCAGGTCCCGGACGTCGTTCCGGATCTCCTGTGCCGAGGCGGTCGTCGTGAGGAGCCCGACGACCGTCCCGGTCGCCGCCACCGCCAGCGCCCGCACCAGCCAGCCAGAGTGCCTGTCCATTCGATATCCTCCAGGATTTGCAGGGATTTGAGAGTCGAGCCCCGGGGTGCTGCGATCACCGGATAAGACGGCCCCGGTGAGGCCGCCGTTTACACGGTGCGTCCAGGCACTCAATCTTCTTGCGGTTTCGGGGGTGGGCTTTCTACGCTGTTAGCCATGTGGATCGGCGCAGCGGTGCTAGCGCTCCTGGTGGTCGCGGCGGTGCCGGCCTTCATCGAGGCCGGCGGCTCGAGCCTGCGCGGGCTCGGCTGGGTGATCGTCGCGGCCGGCGCCTTGGTGCTGCTGATCGACCTGACCGACCGGCTCACCGAGTGGGTGGAGCGCCGGCGGTGGGGTCGTCGCCGCTAGCGTCCCCCGCCGAGCCCGTCCCCGGCTCCTCGATCCGCCGCCGCGATCTGCGCGACGTCCACCCGGGCCGCGTCCGTCAAGCGGACGTGCTCCAGGAACAGACACCCGAGCCCCGCCGCGGTGACCGGGAAGAACTGAGAGGCGTGCAGGAGGAGCGAGAAGGAGAGCGCCTCGGTACGCGGCACCGCGAAGAGCGCGAGGGCCAGCACCGTCGCGGCCTGGATCACGCCCACGAAGCCCGGGCTCGACGGCAGGCTCACGCCCAGCCCGAGGAAGGCGAGCACCGTCCACGCGGCGGCGAGCGGCAGGTCCAGGTGGGCCGAGTGGAGAGCGGTCCAGATCGAGAGGGCCATGAAGAGCCAGATCCCCACCGAGTAGAGCGTGAGCGGGAGCATGTGGCGCGCGGCGCGCAGGCCGCCGAGCCCTTCGATCATCGTGTCGAGCATGCGGAGCAGCCG
>DASZJM010000688.1:0-5565 GCA_035948165.1 Candidatus Methylomirabilota bacterium | reverse complement strand
TGCGACGATGCCAGGTCGCGCGATGGTCGTAGCGGCGGGGCTGACCTTGATGCTCTTGGGCGTGACGGCAGGCTGGACGCAGACGGACCTCGCGAAGCTCCTGGTCGGCCGCTGGACCGGTGACCTGCGGACGGAGACGGGGACCTACGATAGAACGCTTGTCGTCAAGTCGATCGACGACAGGTCGGGCCAGCTCGTCACGACCGCCGAGTACGGCGACCGGAAGCTCGCTCCGGTGCTCGGGGTCGTGGAGATGGTCAACGGGGAGATCGTGCTCAGGTTCACGACCCCGGAGCGGAGGACGGCGGTGCTGACCCTCTACCGGGACGGCAAGAATCTGATGGGTCCCGTGAGCGGCGCGGGCCAGGTGGGCATGCACCGCGGGGGGGACGACAGTCTTCGGCTCAAGAAGGTCGACTGAGCTGTTGACAGGTCCCGGGCATGAGCGTATCTGCGAGGTGGAGGGACGGTAATGTCCCAGACCCGTCGCGACTTTCTGAAGGCGCTCGGCCAGGCCGGTACCCTGCTGGCCGGCGCTGCGGCCGGGGCTCCGGCCGCTCAGGCCGCGGACGATCCGCTGGCCGGGCGCCCCCTGGTGCGCTACCCGGAGAAGACCGATCTCATCCTGTTGACCTCACGCCCGCCCCAGCTCGAGACGCCGATGAAGTACTTCGATCGCGCCATCACCCCGAACGACGCGTTCTTCGTCCGGTACCACATCTTCCCGGTCCCGACCGCGGTGGACCTCTCCACGTGGCGCCTCCGGGTGCACGGCCTGGTGGACCGACCCCTCGACCTGTCCATGGATGACCTCAAGACGAAGTTCCCCGCCACGCGTGTCGTGGCGGCGAATCAGTGCTCCGGCAACAGCCGCGGCCGGTTCTCGCCGCGGGTGCTCGGTGGCCAGTGGGGCGACGGGGCCATGGGCAACGCGGAATGGGTCGGCGCCCGGATGCGGGATATCCTCGCGCTGGCCGGCGTGCGGACCGGCGCGGTGCAGGTGACCTTCGACGGGCTCGACAAGCCCGCCTTTCCCACCGTGCCGGACTTCGTCAAGAGTCTCGACCTCGCCCGCATCGTGGACGACCCGGACGTCATCGTGGCCTACCAGATGAACGGGCAGCCGCTGCCCATGCTCAACGGCTTTCCCGCGCGGCTGGTGGTACCGGGCTGGTACGCGACCTACTGGGTCAAGAATCTCTCCGAGGTCGAGGTGATCGACCGCGCCTTCGAGAAGTTCTGGATGAAGCCCGGCTACCGGATTCCCGACACCCCGTGCGGGTGCGTGGAGCCCGGGAGCGCGCCCGCGCGGACCGTGCCGATCAACCGGATGCCGGTTCGGTCCTTCATCGCGGTGCCCGCCCCCGCGACGCGCGTGAAGGCTGGGCAGGCCGCGACGATCAAGGGCATCGCGTTCGACGGCGGCTACGGAATCAGCGAGGTCCAGCTCTCGACCGACGACGGCGCCACGTGGCGCCGAGTCCAGCTCGGCCAGGACCTCGGCCGCTACTCGTTCCGCGAGTGGTCGGCGACCTGGATCCCTCCGGCCGTCGGCGATCATCGGTTGATGGTCCGCGCCTTCAATGCGATCGGCGAGTCTCAGGGCACGACGCCCCTGTGGAACCCGGCGGGATACCTTCGCAACGTGATCGAGCGCGTGACCGTGCAAGCCGTATGAGGGGTGTGATGAGGATCGCGCTCGCGTGCCTGCTGGGCGGACTGCTCGTCGCGTCCGCCGCGATGGCCGAGGAGAAGCAGATCACCCTGCCGGCGGACAACGATTACGCCACGCTGAAGCCCGGCCCGCACCGCGAGCTGGCGCAGACCCAGTGCCAGTTCTGCCATTCGACCGACTACGTCGTGATGCAGCCGGGCGGCGACGACAAGCAGTGGGACGCGGTCGTCACCAAGATGATCAAGGTCTTCGGGGCTCCGGTCAGTGAAGCCGACGCGAAGGCCATCGTCGGATACCTGGCCGCCACCTATGGGCCGAGCAAGTGACTATAGATTGAGCAGGCGGAGCAAGGCGCGCGTGAGCATGACGTTCGGAATCTGGTGCATGGTCTCGACGGCCAGGACGCGCCAGGCCTTCTCGATCTCGCTGACCGGGACGCGCCCGGCCCGGAGGACGTCCGTCAGTCCGTCGAGGCCGTAGACGCTGCCGAGGTTCAAGGTGATGTCACCGGTCGCCGAGGAGCCGAACGTGACCAGGTACTCCGCGCTGACCGGATCGACGGCGGGCCGGACTCGAGTGACGCGGAGCCGACCAAGACGGCTGCGCCGGGCCATTTGAGGATCAGCATAAGGGCCCCTGAGCCTCGGGCCGGCAGGACATGATTCGGATTTCGGAGTACGGGGCCGGGCGCGCCGTAAGTCGGTAAGAGTTACAGGGTGGAGGCGCAATGGAACTGATCAGCCGAATGATGGACGGGTCGATTCCCTACGATGCTGGAGGCCGCCTGGAACCCGTCTCCTCCGGACGGGGGACGAGGCAAGACGACAAGATCGAGCGGCTCAAGGAAGTTCCGCTCTTCGAAGGCTGCAGCCACCGGCAGCTCCGTAGTGTCGCCAAGGTCGCCCAGGTCTTCGATGTCGCGGCGGAGACCGTGCTGACCCGCGCCGGCGAGCCCGGCGACGAGTTCTTCCTGATCATCGATGGGACGGCGCGCGTCGACGTCTCCGCCGAGAAGCACGTCCCCCTCCACCCCGGCGAGTTCTTCGGCGAGATGAGCTTGCTGGATGGGGGGCCGCGGTCGGCCACCGTCGTTGCGGAGACCCCGGTGCGCTTGCTCGTCATCAGCCGCCGGCACTTCTCGGCGCTCCTCAAGGACGTCCCCGGGCTCACGCATACGCTGCTGATCACGTTGTCCCGCCGCGTTAGACACGCGGAGGAGCAGGCGGAGCGTCTCAGGGCACCCGCGACGGGGCTATGAAAGTCGTGGTGGTGTCGGATACGCACCTTCCCCGCTTCGGTGATCAGCTGCCCGCGGGTCTCCTGCGGGGACTTGGCGCGGAGGGCGTCGAGAGGATCCTCCATCTCGGCGATTTCACGGGCCCGGAGATTCCACGCCTCTTCGAGACCGTGGCCCCGCTCGAGGCGGTCGCCGGCAACAACGACCCGCCCACCCTCGTCCGGCGCTTCGGCCGCCGCAAGGTCGTGACGCTCGACGGGGTACGGGTCGGCATGGTGCACGGGGACGGCACTCAGGGCACCACGGTGACCCGGAGCCTGCGCACCTTCGAGCGCGAGGAGGTCGACGTCATCTGCTTCGGGCACAGCCACCGGCCGGTGTGCGAGCGCCACGGCGAGATCTGGATCGTGAATCCCGGATCTCCGACCGACAAGCGGACGGAGCGTCGCTACTCCTACGCGATCCTCGACATCCAGGGTGCCCGCGCGGAGCCCCGGCTCGTGTTCTTCGATCGCGACTGACCGGTCGCGGCGCGCCGCCCAGCCGGGTCAGGCATCCAGCAGGGCTCGACCGGCCTCCCGGGACGGCGCGGAGAGGCGACCGTGGTAGCGCGCGGCGAGCTGGGCCCGGCCGCGCAACGCGAGCTTCTGGAAGATGTGGGTGAGGTGCGCCTTCACGGTCGCCTCGGTGATCCCGAGCCGGCCCGCGGCCTCGAGATTGCTGAGCCCGTCGACAACCAGGTGCACGATCTCCTGCTCCCGGGGGCTCAGCCGCTCGCGGAAGGCCAGCGTGCCCACCTCTGGAGTGACCGACCGGGCCGCCAGCTCCGCCACGGTCAGGGCGATCACCCGATTGCTGGCCCATACCTCGCCCTGGTGGACGACGCGGATGGCCTTCAGGAGGTGCTCGACGCTGGCGCTCTTGGGAAGGATCCCGCGCACCCCCGTCTTCAGAGCTTCGACGGCCCACCGTTCGTGTCCGTCGGCCCCGGCCAGGATGACCCACGGCCGCACCCCATTCAGGCAAAGCTCGCGGCAGATCTCCAGGGACCCCGCGATCTGCGCGTCCACGAGGAGGATCTGAGGCGCGCTCGACCGCAGTATCTCCCGAACGGGGGGTGCCGCGATCTCGCGCACCACGAGCAGCGAGTGATCAGAGCCGAGAAGGCGACGGAGCCCGGACCGGAAAAGGACGCTGTCGCTCAGGAGGGCGACCCGGATCGTCGTGGACGGGATAGGGGAAGCCGGCGCTCCCTCTGCGCAAGGGACAGCGTCGTGACCTCCTACATCCGGTTGGCCGTTGCGACGGATCATCGGTGCCGTGTATTGGGGGAAATGTGAGCATTCCGGGTGCCACATTTGAATCCGTGTAACTACTGATTCCGCAAGAACCGAGACGGAAGACACGGCTTGATGCCGGTAAGAACGACCGAGACCGCCGCGGTAAAGAGTTCACGACTCCTTCTTGATTCGTTGTATCCCGAGTCGTTCCATGGCCCCGTCGTCCAGCTCCGAGAGGATGCGCCGGTGAACGGCCTCCATCTCCTTGTCGCTCATATCTTGAACCGACTTCCCTTGGCCTCTGACGCAGCTGAAATGCGCGTAGAGCCGATTGTGCCTCGTCCGCGCGGTGTCCCGGTTCGTGACGACGTATTCCTGCTGGTCCAGGTCGACGCGCTCGCGACACTCTGGACAGAGGAGAACTTCGGGACTCATGCCCTGAACCACTCACCCATCCGGACTCCCTGGTCTAGCCGCGGAAGCCCGTCCAGCGCAGCCCGGTCAGCCGAGTCATGACGCTCGGTTGACGTGGGGCGAGCCAGCCTCTTCCGCTGAAGCTACCGATCGCCATGACGAAGCCAACCAGGACTCCAAGAGCTGCCGCCATCGCCAGCGCGGCGGCGGGCTCGCGCCGAGTATACGCGATGACCTCGTCGGCTCCATCTTGTACACCGTGCTGGACGGTGGCGGCGGCGTTCCTGAACGCCCGCACGACCTCGGCTTGCGCCGCGTCGATGACGCGGCCGGGCTGGTGGATGTTGCGATTGGCCTCGCGGATCTCATCCGGTGTCGGTTGGCTCGCGGGTGGGTATCCGATCTCGATGGGGGTCTTCTCCATGGTCGCCTCCCGGCAGTCCGACACGCGCGGCATCGGAACTGGGTGATAGGGTTCGACCGAAAAGCCGCAAGACGTGTGCCACACCCGAATGCGGAAATGACGGAGAGGTCTCGTGAAGGTGGTGAGGCAGTTACGAGCGGCCGCGGCCCCGCCGATCGTCGGGATCGAGGTCGGTCAGCGCGGACTTACACGGTAGTTACTTCCGTCGTGACCTTGGTCGCGCCGCGCGCGAACTCAGCGGCGTCCGAGAAAGGCTCTCGCGTGGGCCAGCTCCGGACGCGGCGTGTCGGCCTTGCTGGACAGCGCGACGAGCTTCTCGAAGTACCCGCTGGCCTTCTCGCGGTCGCCGGCCGCCTCGGCGGCGAGGGCGGCACCGGAGAGGCTCCGGTAGCGGTTCGGATTCTCCTTCAGCGAGGCCTCGAACTCCGCCCGCGCCGCCGCCGGCTGTCCCACCTGGAGCAGCAGCTCACCGAGTAGCTCGCGCATCGGATAGAGGCGGTTTTCCATCGCCACGTGCTTGACGCTGCCATCCTCG
>DASZJM010000687.1:0-2755 GCA_035948165.1 Candidatus Methylomirabilota bacterium | reverse complement strand
CTCAACCAGTTCAACCGGCACTTCATCGACTCCAAGGAGTACGGGAGCGACTTCAAGTCGATCGGCGACAACCTGACCCACCCGCTGGTCATCGACCGGGATCCGTTCAGCGTCAACCAGATCGGGCACCCGTATCAGGGCAACATCTACTTCGGCTTCGCGCGGTCGGCCGGCCTCGACTTCTGGCGGTCGCTCGCCTACAGCCTGGGCGGCAGCCTGCTCTGGGAGACCGCGGGGGAGACCACCCCGCCGTCGCTGAACGACCACATCAACACCGCGGTCGGCGGCGCGTTCATCGGCGAGGCCGCGTTCCGGATGGCGAGCCTGCTGCTCGAGGGCGGCGGCGAGCGGCCCGGCTTCTGGCGCGAGCTGGGCGCCGCGATCATCTCGCCCCCCACCGGCTTCAACCGGCTCGTCTTCGGCGACCGCTTCGCCGCGGTGTTCCCGAGTCGCAACCCGGAGGTCTTCATCCGGCTCCGCCTCGGGGCCACGCTGACCAACGAGGTGAACAACGACATCGACAAGGACGTGAAACGCCAGGAGGGCGCGGCGGACTACTCGATCACCTACGGGCTCCCCGGCAAGCCGGGCTACGAGTACAAGCGCCCGTTCGACTACTTCCACTTCGAGTTCACCGCGGTCCCCAACGCGGGCGACATCACCGACGCGATCGAGAACGTCTCCATCCGCGGGCTGCTCGGCGGGCGACGCTACAGCCTGGGCGACGACTTGCGCGGCATCTGGGGCGTCTTCGGCAACTACGACTACTTCTCGCCCCAGATCTTCCGGGTGTCGGCCACCGCGGTGTCGATGGGCACCGTCTTCCAGTGGTGGCTCTCACGCCAGGTCGCGCTCCAGGGCACCGCGCTGGGCGGTGTGGGCCTCGGCGCGGCGGGCACCGTCGGCGACCGGGCCCAGCGCGACTATCACTACGGCCTGACCCCGCTGACCTTTCTGGGCCTGCGCCTGATCTTCGGCGACCGGGCGATGGTGGAGGCGACCGGCCGCCAGTACTACGTGGCCGGCACCAGCTCGAACCGGGAGAGCGGCGTCGACACGAGCCACTTCAGCCAGGACGTCATCCTGCGCGGCAGCGTGGGCTTCACGGTTCGGCTCTGGGGCCCGCACGCCCTCGGCATCCAGTACCTCGTCTCGAGCCGCAACACCGGCGCCCCCGACCTGCGCGACCGCCACCAGTCGGTGCAGACCGTGACGCTCTCCTACAACTTCCTCGGCCACACGCGCTTCGGCGCGGTGGAGTGGCGCCCCGACCAGTAGAATCGGGGCACGTCGGCCCCCACCCTGGCCAAGCTGGTCGCGTTCGGCCTCTTCCTCGCGATCGGCTTCGCGGCGATCCCGATCATGCTGCGCGTCTTCCTCTGGGGGCAGCGCCGGATCGGCAACGAGGCGGTTCCGATGGTGCGCGTCCTCGCCGAGCACCAGACCGGGGTGGTGCTCGCGGTGTGGATCGTCTTCGGGCTCGGCCTCGCCATCGCTCTGCCCGCCATGGTGGCCGACGAGTTCTTCGGGCGCGAGGCCAAGCTCTGACTCGAGGCCCGGCTGCGGGGCCCGAGCCGCGGGGTGCTGAGCGCGAACGTCGGCATGCTGATCGAGGACGTGCGCCGCCGGTCGACCCTGCCCCTGGCCGAGCCGCGCGGCGAGTCGCTCACCGGCTCGAGCCGCCTGGCCGGGGAGACGGTCTTCGATCTCGACATCGCCGACACCGGCACGCGCTTCCCCGGGTGCCGCTACTACTTCATCGTGACGCGCGCGCACGGCGACCTCCACGTGGAGTCGATGAACGTGGGCGTCTCGCCGCACGCGATGACGCGCGCGGAGCACGACGAGGAGCTGCGCCGAGTGCGCGAGCGGCTGCAGACCGACGGCTGGAGGCCGGGGCGCTTCGTCTATCGCACCGCGGAGGAGCGGGCCCTCCACGGCAGCAAAACGGAGGACGCCGACGCCACCTACTGGCTCAAGGGCGAGGCGCTCCTCCATCTGGAGCCGAAGCGGGTGGACGACGCGCAGCGCGACGAGGATCCGGCCACCGCCGGGCGCTTCATGCTCGCGCTGAGCATCTTCGAGCGCACCGCCTCGAGCACCTACCCGCGCCTGGACTTCTGAGCGCGACCTGGGCTATACCGGGGCGACGCGAGGAGACCCACCATGCGCGATACCGACCTGGGACCGGGACGACCGGACGCCGACGAGTGCCTGCCGTACTACTTCAACTACATCGATCTGGTCGCCGACGGGCCCATCGTAGAGCGTCTCGAGCGCCAGATCGGCGAGAGCGCGGCGTACCTGGCCGCCTTCACGCCCGAGCAGGCCCTCCGCCGGGAGGCGCCGGGCGAGTGGAACACCGTGGAGATCGTCGGGCACCTGGTCGATACCGAGCGGGTCTTCGGCTACCGCGCGCTTCGCATCGCGCGCGCCGACCCGGTCATGTGGACCGCGGTGGAGTTCCCGCACTACGCGGCGGCCGCCGACTTCCAGGAGCGCCCGCTCGGCGACGTGATGGCCGAGTACGCGGCGGTGCGCGCCGCCTTCGTGGCCTTCCTGCGCGGCCTGAACGCGGCCGCCTGGGAGCGCCGCGCGCCCGCGGACTGGACCGTCCGCAGCGTGCGCGCCGTCGCCTACGCGATGGCCGGCCACGAGCTGCATCACCTGGCGGACATCCGCCGCCAGCACCGCGGCTAGCCGCGGTCGCGAAGTCCTCGGCGCGCGGCTAGAGCTGCCAGTCCTGGTACCAGGT
>DASZJM010000686.1:0-5556 GCA_035948165.1 Candidatus Methylomirabilota bacterium | reverse complement strand
TCCTCGCTGGCCATCCTGTTCGGCTTCATCGCCTACGCGAAGGACCCGAGCCTCCCCGCGGTGGGCGTCCGCAACGGTCTCTCCCTGCTCTGGTTCATCATCCCGCGCCTGGTGCCGGCCCTGATCCTGGCCGGCATGATCCAGGTGGTGATCCCGCAGGAAACGGTCGGGCGCTACTTCGGCCAGCAGTCGGGGCTCTCCGCCATCTTCATCGCGAGCGCGGCGGGCGTGGTCACCCCGGGCGGCCCCATGGTGAGCGTGCCCCTGCTCGTGGTGCTCTCGAACTCGGGCATGGCGCTGGGCCCGCTGGTCGCCTACATGACCGCGTGGTCCCTCTTCGGGGTGCAGCGGATCATCGCGTGGGAGGCCCCGCTCATGGGCTGGCGCTTCGTGGCGGTGCGCACCGCCTCGAGCCTGGTCTTCCCCATCGTGGCCGGCTGGCTCGTGAAGATCTACTTCCACGAGTAGCGGCGAGCCCCCGCCATGGCCTTCGGGGATCTCCGCGAGTTCATCGGCCACCTCGAGAAGCAGGGCTGGCTCCGCCGGGTGAGCGCGCCGGTCTCGCGCGACCTCGAGATCGCCGAGATCACCGACCGGGTGTCCAAGAGCGCGGGCGGCCGCAACGTGGCCCTCCTCTTCGAGAACGTGCGCGGCGCCGAGATGCCGGTGCTCATCAACGCCTTCGGCTCGTCGGAGCGCATCGCCGCCGCCCTCGGCGTCGAGCGGCTCGACGAGCTGTCCGCGCGCGTGGCCAAGCTCCTCGATCTGCGCATGCCGGGCACGTTGTTCGACAAGCTGCGCAAGCTGGGCGACCTCTTCGACCTCGCCAAGGCCGGTCCCAAGCGCGTGCGCTCGGCCCCCTGCCAGGAGGTGGTCGAGACCGAACGGCCGTCCCTCGCTGCGCTGCCGATCCTGCGCTGCTGGCCGGGCGACGGCGGCCGCTACATCACGCTGCCGATGGTCTTCACGCGCGACCCGGTCACCGGCGCGCGCAACGTGGGCATGTACCGGCTCCAGGTCTACGACGACCAGACCCTCGGCATGCACTGGCAGATCCACAAGGGCTCCGCCGAACACCAGCGGCTGGCCGAGGAGCGCCGCGAGCCGATGGAGGTGGCCATCGCGCTGGGCGGCGACCCGTGCGCGATCTACTCCGGCTCCGCCCCCCTGCCCCCCGGGGTCGACGAGATGGTCTTCGCGGGCTGGCTGCGCGGCTCGGGCGTACCGATGGTGCCGTGCCGGACCGTCCACATCGACGTGCCGGCCGAGGCGGAGATCGTGCTGGAGGGCTGGGTCGATCCGGCCGAGCGGCGGCTCGAGGGCCCGTTCGGCGACCACACCGGCTACTACTCGCTCGCGCGCGACTACCCCGTGTTCCACCTCAAGGCGGTGACGCGGCGGAAGCACCCGATCTACCCGACCACCATCGTGGGCCGGCCGCCCCAGGAGGACTACTGGCTCGGCAAGGCCACCGAGCGGATCTTCCTGCCCATCATCCGGATGATGCTGCCCGAGGTGGTGGACATGAACATGCCCGCCGAGGGCGTCTTCCACAACCTGGTGATCGTCTCGATCAAGAAGCGTTACCCCGGGCACGCGCGCAAGGTCATGTACGCCCTCTGGGGCCTCGGGCTGATGATGTTGGCCAAGAACATCGTCGTGGTCTCGGACCACGTCGACGTGCACAACCTCTCCGAGGTCGCGTGGCGGGCCACCGGCAACATCGATCCCAAGCGCGACCTCGTCATCGTGGACGGGCCGATGGACGATCTGGACCACGCGGCCATGCGCCACCGCTTCGGCGGCAAGCTCGGCGTCGACGCCACCGAGAAGACGGAGGCCGACGGGATCGGGCAGCCGTGGCCCGAGGAGATCGTGATGAGCGAGGACATCCGGGCGCTGGTCACCCGGCGCTGGGCCGAGTACGGCCTGTAGCGCGTGGCCGCCGTCCGCCACTTTCTCGACGCGATCAAGTTCGAGCACACCGTCTTCGCCCTCCCCTTCGCCTACGTGGCGATGGTGCTAGCCGCGGACGGCTGGCCGGGCTGGCATACCCTCATCTGGGTCACGCTGGCGATGGTGGGGGCGCGCACGCTCGCCATGAGCGTCAATCGCCTCGCGGATCGGTTCATCGACGCGGCGAACCCGCGCACCGCGCGGCGGCACCTGCCCACCGGCCTGCTGACCCCGGCCCAGGTGACGATCGCGGCGGTGGCGGCCGGCGCCCTGCTCGTCGTCTCGGCCTCCATGCTGAACCCGCTCTGCCTGGCGCTCGCGCCGCTCGCCGTCCTGTTCCTGGTGGGCTACTCCTACACCAAGCGCTTCACCTGGCTCTCGCACTGGATCCTGGGGTTCACCGACGGCATCGCGGCGGCGGGCGGTTGGATCGCGGTGCGCGGCGCCTTCGCGCCGCCGGTCTACGTGCTGTGGTTCGCGCTCACGGTGTGGATCGCCGGCTTCGATCTCATCTACGCGTGCCAGGACGTGCAGTTCGATCGCCAGCACCGGCTCCACTCGGTGCCCGCGCGCTTCGGCATCCCCGCCGCGCTCACGATCGCTCGCGTCAGCCACGGGCTCACCATCGCCGCCTTCGCGCTGCTCGGCGTCATGGTGGGGCTCGGGTGGCTCTACTGGCTCGGGGTCCTCGTGGTGGCGGGCCTGCTGCTCTACGAGCACTCGCTCGTCTCGCCGTCCGACCTCTCGCGGCTCGACGTGGCGTTCTTCAACGTCAACGGCTACATCGCGGTGATCCTCTTCCTCGCGGTGATCGCGGGGCGGCTCGCGTGAGCGACGTGCTGGACGGGGTGGACAAGGCGCGGTTCGTGAGCGCGATGTTCTCGCGCATCGCCCGCCGCTACGACCTGATGAACAGCCTCATGACCTTGGGCATGCACCACGCCTGGCGCGCGATGGCCGCCCGCCAGACCATCGCCTCGCCGGACGGCCCGGCGCTGGACCTCGCCACCGGCACCGGCGACCTCGCCCTGGAGCTGGCGGAGCTGCATCCGCACCGCGCGGTGATCGGCGCCGACTTCTCGCTCGGCATGCTCGCGGTCGCACGCGAGAAGATGACCGGGCTCGAGGAGGCGCGGCGCGTCCGGCTCATGGCCGCCGACGCGCTCGCCCTGCCCTTCGAGGCGCGAACTTTCGCGTGCGTGACCAGCGCGTTCCTGCTGCGGAACCTGGCCGACCTCGAGCAGGGGCTGCGGGAGATGCGGCGGGTGAGCCGACCGGGGGGCCGGGTGGTGGCCCTCGAGATCACCCAGATGACCGCGCCCGGGTTCTCGGCGCTCTTCCGCCTCTACTTCCACCACGTGGTGCCGTGGGTGGGCCAGCTGGTGGGCGGGGACCGCCAGGCCTACACCTACCTGCCGCAGTCGGTGGATCGCTTCGTGACGCCGGGCGAGCTGAGCGCCCTGATGGAGAAGGTCGGGCTGCGGGGCGTGAGCTACCGGCGGCTCGGGCTCGGCACCGTCACCGTGCACACCGGCATCGCCTGAGCCGGCGCTACCACTCGGGACCGGAGTACTCGTCCAGCGCGCGCCGTACCACCCGGATCTGCTGGGCGCGCCCGTCCTTGTGGTCGAGCGTTACGATGTCGCCCGGATGCAGGCGCTCGAGATCCCGCGTGGCGCCCTCGTCCGTGATCACCAGGGCCTCGCCGCACATGAAGTCGGCGCACGTCTCGGACGCACCGCGCACGCGGAGCGTGCTCGCCGCGGTGTCGACGGAGACCACCTTGAAGCGGTTGTACTTGGGGGAATCGGTCAGGCCGTGGGCCATGGAGAGGTCCTCCCTTCCCGATCTTGCCAGTTATAGCAGCCGCCTCCAGGGTCGGGCAAGGGCCATCTGATAGACTCTAAACGTGCGCCCGACCGCTCGAATCCTCCTCGCAATGTGCCTGATCCCGGCGTCCGTCCTGGGCACAGCCGGCGTGCCGTGGGCGCGCGCGGAGGAGCCGCGCACCGTCACCCTCCGGGTAGCGGCCGACGAGACCTATCGGGCCCAGAATGGATGGGAGGGAACGATCCGCTCGGCGGTCGGAACGGTCTCCGACATCTACACCAAGCAGTTTCAGATCCGCTTCGTCATCCGCGACATCGTTCCGTGGACGCTCGGCGAGAGCACCTCGGTGCGGGAGATGGTCCGGCGGCTCCAGAGCGAGATCCCGAGCGGCGACGCGGACGTGATCGTCGCCTTCACCCGCGGGCGCTGTGCCCCGCTCGAGTACGGGGCCGCGATGCCCTTCGATCGCGTCGCGATCATCCTCACCGGGTGCCCGGGGCCGAACGGCCCCGCCCTGGTGCCGACCGAGGTGATCCTCTCGCACGAGATGGGGCACCTCTTCGGCGCCTTTCACGTGCTGCCAGGCGCCCCGTCCGTGATGCGCGGCGGGCGCGCGGATCGTTTCGACAGCCAGACGACCCGGGTGATCCGCCTGATGCGCGCGTTCGACTTCCGCCGGGGCGTCCTGGGCCTCGACGAGGCGACGCGCCGGGCGTGGAGCGCCATCTACGCCGAGGGCCACGAGCCCGGCGGCGTGAACCCGCTCGCGGCCAAGATCGCGCTCGCGGGCATGGACGCCTATCGGGCCGGGCACCACGCCGAGGCGGACGCGGCGCTGCGGGTCGCGCGGGACATGGCGCCCGCCGATCCGGTGGTTCGCATGAACATGGGGCTGCTCCACAGCGAGCGCGGCCAGATCCGGGAGGCCGAGCAGGACCTGGCCGCCGCGCGGACCCTGAACCCCGGCCTCCTGGACGCGCGGACCGAGCTCGGGTTCGTCCTCGTCAAGCTCGACCGGGACCTGGATGCGTTCGCGGAGTTCCGGGCGGTCATCACCGCGGATCCGCACTTCGCGCGGGCGCGGGTCGGGCTCGCCCTGGTGCTGACCCGCCTCCAGCGCATTCCCGACGCCATCAACCAGCTCGCCGAGGCGGCCCGGCTCGAGCCCCGCAACGGCAACACCCAGTACGGGCTCGCGGTGCTCCTCTACCGCGCCGGCTCCTACGACGAGGCGTGGCAGGCGGTGAAGAAGGCCCAGGCCCTCGGGCAGCAGGTCCCGGCGGACTTCATCCAGAGCCTGGAGCAGAAGGCCCCGAGCCACTAGCCGTGCTAGCATTTCCGACCGTGCCGGGCATCAGCGGCCGCGTCGCCGAAACGTTCTACTCGATCCAGGGTGAAGGGGCCACCGCGGGTCGGCCCGCCATCTTCGTCCGCCTGCAGGGCTGCTCGGTCGGCTGCGGGTGGTGCGACACGAAGTACTCCTGGGATCCAGGCGCTGGCCGCGCGGTGACGCTGGCCGCCCTGCTCGACGAGGTCGCCGCCTTTCCGTGCCGCCGGGTCGTGGTGACCGGCGGCGAGCCGCTCGAGTCGGCGCTCTTCGGACCCCTCGTCGCCGAGCTCGAGAGCCTTGGCTATACCATCGAGGTCGAAACGTCCGGCACGCTGGCCCCGCCCGCCGGCGCCCCACCGTCGATCCAGTGGAACGTCTCGGTGAAGCTCGCCGGCTCCGGGGTCGCGGAGGAGCGTCGGATCAATCCGTCCGCCATCCGC
>DASZJM010000685.1:0-2964 GCA_035948165.1 Candidatus Methylomirabilota bacterium | reverse complement strand
TATTCTAGTCTTCGCCTCCGCCCTGTCAAACCCGCCCGGAATCTATTTGAGCGACATGTCGTAGGCCTTGATGAGCTCGTCGCTGCGGGCCTTCCAGTTGAGCCGCTTGCTCGCCCCGTAGAGGTCGAGCTGCTGATAGAGCGGCACCGCCGGCATGTCGTCGAGCCACAGCTTGTTGATGCGGTGGTAGATCGCCAGCCGCTGCTTCTCGTTCGTCTCGGTCTGGGCCTGGTCCACCATTCCGTCGAAGTCCCCGTTGGAGTAATTGCCGAGGTTGCTCCCGGTACGGAAGAGCGGCCCGTACACCGTCTCCGCGTCCAGCGTGGGCGTGCCCCAGCCGATCAGCCACACCGGCCCCGGCTTGTGCGCGTAGACCAGGTTGTTGAGGTAGTTCACGAACTCGAAGGTCTTGAGCTGGGTCTTGATGCCGGCCTTGGTGAGCTGACCCGCCACCGCCTCCGCGACTTCCTTGTCCCGCACGTAGCGGCCCTGCGGGCTGTTCAGGGTCAGCTCGAGCCCACCCGGGTAGCCGGCGTCGGTCAGGAGCTGCTTGACCTTGGCCAGGTCCTGCTTTATCGGCTTCAGCGAGGCGTCGTAGCCGAAGTGCATCGGGGTGAGCAGCGTCGCGATCCGCATGGCCTTGCCGTCCAGCACGCCCTTGATGATCTCGTCCACATCGAGCGCGGAGGCGATCGCCTGCCGCACCCGCTTGTCCGCGGTCACGCCCTTGTAGGGTCCGATCAGCTTGTGCTGCGCGTCGAACTCGTGGGTGACGAACATGAGCTGCAGGGTGCGGATCGACGGCGCGGTGGAGAGGAAGATCTTGGGATGGCCCGCGATGATGTTGGCCAGGTGCGGCGGGATGTTCACCGCGACGTCGACCTCCCCGTTCTGCAGCGCGGCCACCCGCACCGCGTCGTCGGGGATGGGTCGGAACACGACCGTCTTGATCTTCGGGGCGCCCCGCCAGTACTGATCGTTGGCCTCCAGCACGATCTCCTCGTCCTTGCTCCACCGCACGAGCTTGTAGGGCCCGGTCCCGATCGGGCTCTTGGAGATGAACGCGCTGTCCTTGCCCGCGTAGGCCTTCGGCGGGTACATGGAGGCCTGCCGGAACGTCATGATGTTGATGAAGGTCGGCCACGGCTTGGCGGTGTGCACCTTCACGGTGTACGGATCCACGATCTCCACGCGGTCGATCGGCCGGAAGTTCGAGCTGGCGCGCAGGCCCGACTTCACCCGCTCCAGGCTGTACTTGACCGACTCCGCGTCGAAGGTCTCACCGTTGTGGAACTTGACACCCTTGCGCAGCTTGACCTCCCACACGGTGGGGGCCACCAGCTTCGGCAGCTCGCTGGCGAGGGCGGGCACGATCTTGAGATTCTGATCGCGCTCCACGAGGGTGTCGAAGATGTGGGTCGCCACCACCGACGCGGGCGTCTCCTGCTGGTTCATGGTGTCGAGCGTCGAGGGGTCGACCCCCTGAGCGATGACGACCTTGCCCTCGGGCGCGGCCCACGCGAGCCCCGGCGCCACGAGCAGGCCGACCAGGAGCAGACCGAGACGTCTCACGAGCATTTAGAACCTCCTTGGATGCGGAACGTAGCGGGGAAAGTGCCCAGACTCTAGGCAACCGCGGCCGGGCGTGTCAAGTTCCGGGGCGCCTCAACGCGCGTCGCGCACCGCCATCTCGTAGCCCTTGATCAGCTCGTCGCCGCGCGCCTTCCACTGGATGCGGCGGTTGGCTCCGTAGAGATCCTGTTGCTGGTAGAGCGGCATCGCGGCGGCGTCCTCCACCCAGATCCGGTTGATCCGCTGGTAGAGCTCGGCCCGCTTCCGGGCGTCCATGGTGGACTGGGCCTGCTCGATCAGCCCCTCGAAGTCCGCGTTGTAGTAGTTGCTGAGGAAGCGCCCCGACCGGAAGAGGGGCACGTAGACCGCCTCCGCGTCGTAGGTCGAGGTGCCCCAGCCGATGAGCCAGACCGGGGCGGTCCGGTGGTTGTAGCCGAGCGTGCCGAAGTAGTGGACCCACTCGTGGGTGCGAAGGGTGGTGCGGATGCCCGCCTTGGTGAGCTGGCCGGTGAGCGCCTCGGCCACCTCCTTGTCACGGATGTAGCGTCCCTGCGGGCTGTTCAGGGTGATCTCGAGCCCGCCCGGGAACCCGGCCTCGGTCAGGAGCTGCTTGACCCGGGCCGGATCGGGCTTGATGGGCTTGATCGACGGGTCGAAGCCGAAGTGCTTGTCGGTGAGCATGGTGGCCACCCGGGTGGCCTTTCCGTCGAGGACGGTGCGGATGATGTCGTCGACGTCGACCGCGTAGTTCATCGCGAGGCGGACGCGCCGGTCCGCGGTCGGTCCCGGGTAGGGCCCGACCAGCTTGTGCTGAGCGTCGTACTGGTGGGTGTAGTACAGGAGCTGGATCGTCCGGACGCTCGGCGCGGTGGAGAGGAAGAGCTTCGGGTGGTTGGCGATGACCGTCGCCAGGTGGGGCGGGATGTTGACCGCCACGTCGATCTCCCCGTTCTGGAGCGCGGCCACCCGCACCGCGTCGTCGGGGATGGGACGGAACACCACCTTGGCCACGCGCGGCGCGCCCCGCCAGTACTGCTCGTTGGCCTCGAGCTCGATCCGGTCGTCCTTGACCCAGCGCACGAACTTGAAGGGCCCCGAGCCCACCGGGTAGCGCGCCAGGTACGCGGCGTCCTTCTCGCGGTAGTACTTGGGCGGGAGGATCGCCGACTGCCCGGTGCTCATCAGCGTGTCGAGGATGGGCCACGGGGCCTTGGTGTGCACCCGCACCGTCAGCGGGTCCACCACCTCGACGCGGTCGATCGGCGAGAACGGAGGCGAGCCGCGCAGCTTCAGCTTCGGGTCGACGAGCCGCTCCAGGCTCCACTTGACCGCCTCCGCGTCCACCGGCTCGCCGTTGTGGAAGCGCACCCCGCTCCGCAGCTTGAACTCCCA
>DASZJM010000684.1:0-5316 GCA_035948165.1 Candidatus Methylomirabilota bacterium | reverse complement strand
TGCAGGCGCACGCCGAAGCGCTGCTCCACGCCCGCGCGCACGCGGCGCGCGAAGGCGGCGACGTCGGCCGCGCGGGCGCCGTCGTGACAGACGATGGCCAGCGTGTGCCGGGTGGAGAGCCCGACCGGTCCGTCGCTCTGTCCGCGGTTGAAGCCGGCGCGCTCGATCAGCCACGCCGCGGAGAGCTTCACGCGGCCGTCGGGCTGCGGCCAGCGCGGCATGGCGAGGCCGGCCGCGCGCTCGTCGATCGCGGCCAGCGCGCCCGGGTCGACGATCGGGTTCAGGAAGAACGAGCCGCAGCTGCGCGCGTTGGGATCGCCCGGGTCGAGCACCATCGACTTGGAGCGCCGGACCTTCAGCACCGTCTCGCGCACCTGGGGGAGCGACGGCCGCGCGAGGCCGCGCGTCTCGAGGTCGCGGGCGATGTCGGCGTACCGCACGTTGGGCGGCCCGTCCGGCGTGAGCCGGTAGCTCACCGCCAGCACCACGTGGCGCCCGGGCGCGCCGCGCTTGAACAGGCTGTCGCGGTAGCCGAAGCCGCACTCGGCCGGCCCGAGCGTGACGACGCGGCCGCTCTCGCGGTCGAGCGCGCGCACCGCGGTGAGCGTGTCGCTCACCTCCTGGCCGTAGGCGCCCACGTTCTGGATCGGCGTTGCGCCGACGAGCCCCGGGATGCCGCTCAGGCACTCGAGGCCGGCCCAGCCCCGCTCGACGGTGTGCTGCACCAGCCCGTCCCACGACTCTCCCGCCGCCGCGGTCACCTCCACCGCGCCCGGCAGGTCCCGGGTCGACACCCCGCGCAGGGCGATCTTGAGGACGAGGCCCTCCACGCCCTCGTCGGCGACGACGAGGTTCGAGCCGCCGCCGAGCACGCGGACCGGCAGGTCACGCGCGGCCGCCCACGCGACGGCGTCCGCCACCGTTGCTTCGTCGGCGGCCTCGACCAGGTAGCGGGCGGGCCCGCCGATGCGGAGGGTGCAGTGGGGCGCGAGCGGAGCGTGCTCGACGGGAGAGAGCATGGGCGGGAACCATCTTACCGCGGGTGGCCCGGGGCCCCCTCACCCTGCCCTCTCCCCGGACGGGGAGAGGGAGATGTCAAGCGCGGCGCCGTCTCGCCCGGCTCGTCACCGCCAGAGGAGCCAGCCGATCACGCCCGCGGCCAGGATCGCCACCACCGGCGGGACGCGATCGGTGGCCACCACCAGCGCGGTCGCGGCCGCGAGAGCGGCGGTCATGCCGTCGTGGATCGCGGTGCGCGCCAGCGTGTAGACGCCGCCCGCCATCAGGCCCACCCCGACCGGCAGGAGCGCCCGCTCCGCCGCGATCGCCCACGGACGGTCGCGCCACTGCTGCCAGTGGTGCGAGATCACGATGGCAAGGATGGAGGTGGGCACGAACATGGCGAGGCCGGCCAGCGCCGCGCCGAGCAGGCCGTGGACCCGGTGACCCACGAAGACTGCGACCAGCATGTTGGGGCCGGGAGTGAGTTGCGCGAGCGTGTAGCCGTCCACGAACTCGCGGGCGGTGAGCCAGTGGTGGATGGTCACCGCCTGCCGCTCCATCTCCGGGATCACCCCGAGGCCGCCGCCCACGCAGAGGAAGCTCAGCCAGAGGAAGGTCCAGGTGAGCAGCGCCAGGTTCGCCATCACGCGTTCTCCGCGGGCGGTGCGGGCGGGGGCAGCGCCGGGTGCGGCGCGGGGGCGGACCAGTAGAGCCCGACGCTCAGCGCGGTCATCACCAGGACCACGCCCACGGTGGGCAGGCGCAGCGGGCCGACCGCCACGAAGGTGAGCAGGGCGATCACCACCGCTCGCGCATCCCGCAGCGAGCCGCGCATGATGCGCAGCGAGGTGATCGCCACGAGGCCCACCACCGCCGCGCTCAGCCCGCGCATCAGGAGGGTGGCGCCGGTCCCGAAGGCCCCCTCCGCGTAGAGCCCGCTCGCGACGAGGAGGATGAGCGCGCCCGGCAGGACGACGGCGAGCAGCCCCCACAGGCCCCCCGCGAAGCCGGCGAGCCGGTAGCCGAGCACCACCGCCAGGTTGCTGAAGTTCGGCCCCGGCAGGACCTGGCTGAGCGTGAAGTCCTGGACGAACTCGTCGTGGCCGATCCAGCCGCGCCGCCGCACGAGCGCCTCGTGAAAGTAGGCGCTGCGGCCGCCCCCCAGGCTCGAGAGGCCAGTCCACGCGAAGATCACGATCAGCCGGAGGAGAGAGACGCGTCTCACTCGTCGAGCTCGAGCGAGCGCGCGGGCGACATGACCCCTGGAGTGTAGCACCCTCTCCCCCGGGGCCCGGGGGAGAGGGCGGGACTGTCAGATGACCGGGCAGATGCCCGGGCCGATGATCAGGTGGGAGCGATCAGTACCGCCAGCCCGGATGCACCGGGGCCGGATAGCACCAGCCGTGGCGCAGGTGGCCGGGCGGGCAGAACCCCCGCTCGCGCACCAGCACGGGCCGCGGCGCGGGAACGTAGAGCGGATAGGGCCGGGCCACCACGCGAGGCACGATCACCGGCGGCGGCCCCACCACGACCGGCGCCGGCACGTAGACCGGCGCGGGCCGCGCGACTACCACGGGAGCCGGCACCACCACCGGACCGCGGTGGAAGATGCCGACCCCGCCCAGGAACTGATTGAACACCGCGAACGCGCCGAGCCCGAGAGCCGCGTCGGTGGACGCGCCCGCGAAGGCCAGCGTTGGAGCAAAGATCGCGACGGCCAGAACCAGCGCGATCAGCTTTTTCATGTTGGGTCTCCTCAGGAGGGGCTGTGCCTGCCGCCCCTCTCGCCCCAATAGACGGCTGTATCCGGGGTGTTGTTTACCCATGGGCAATTGCCTTACGATACAGGGCCATGGCGACCACCGAGCACGCGAGCGTCTGTCCCCTGGATTGCCCCGACACCTGCAGCCTGACCGTGACCGTGGAGAACGCGAAGATCGTGAAGATCCGCGGCTCCCGGGCCAACCCCTACACCGCCGGCGTCATCTGCGCCAAGGTGGCGGGCTCGTACCCCGATTGGGTGCACGGGCCCGGACGGCTCCAGACCCCGCTCCGGCGGGTGGGGGCCAAGGGCGAGGGCCGGTTCGCGCGGGCCTCGTGGGACGAGGCGCTCGACATCATCCACGAGCGGGTGACCGCGGTGATCGCGGCGCACGGCCCGCAGGCGGTGGCGCCGCTCAACTACGCGGGGCCGCACGGCATGCTCGCCTACGCCTCGATGGACCTGCGCTTCTTCCACAAGCTGGGCGCCTCGCTGCTCGATCGCTCGCCGCTCTGCGGGGGCATCCGGACCCAGGCGTGGATCGGCACCTTCGGGACCGCGCCGGGCATCGCGCCCGAGCAGGTGCGCCACTCCAAGCTCATCGTTGCCTGGGGGAACAATGTCACGTGGTCGAACCTCCACCTGACGCCGCTCCTCAACGCGGCCCGGCGGGACGGGGCGAAGGTGGTGGTGATCGACCCCAAGCGCATCAAGGTCGCGGAGCAGGCCGATCTCCACATCGCGCTCAAGCCCGGCACCGACGTGGTGCTGGCGTGGGCCATCGCGGCGGAGCTCGAGCGGCGCGGGGCGCTCGACCGGGCGTTCATCGAACGCCACGTGGAGGGCTTCGAGGAGTTCATGGCCGGCGCGCGGCGCTACTTGGTGGCGGACGCAGCGCGCATCTGCGGCGTGCCCGAGGCCGACATCCGGCGGCTCGCCGAGTGGTACCACACCCTCTCGCCCGCCGCGATCAGCGTGGGCAACGGGCTCGAGCGCAACCAGAACGGTGGCAGCGGGATCCGCGCGATCTTCGCCCTGCCCGCGCTGGCCGGGAAGTTCGGGGTGCCGGGCGGCGGGCTCGTCAACGGGGCGGGCTTCGTGTTCCCCAAGACCCCGGCCAAGCTCCAGCGGCCGGACTTCCTGCCCGCGGGCACCCGCACGCTCAACATCGTGGACATGGGGCAGCACCTGCTCGACCCGAACCTCTCCCCGCCCCTCAAGGCCGTCTTCATCTACAACCACAACCCGCTGGTGGTGCACCCCGACCAGAACCGGATGCGGCGGGGCCTGGCGCGCGAGGATCTGTTCACGGTGGGCTGCGACGTGGTGATGACCGACAGCCTGGCCTACGCGGACGTGGTCCTGCCCGCCTCGAGCCACTTCGAGTACGACGACATCTACGCGGCCTACGGCCAGCACTGGCTGCAGCGCGCGGAGCCGGCGATCCCGCCCCAGGGTGAGTCGCTGCCCAACACCGAGATCTTCCGGCGGCTGGCCGCGCGCTTCGGCTTCACCGACCCCGCCTTCGCCGCGAGCGACGCCCAGCTCATCGACGACGCGGTGGACGGCGCCGACCCGCGCCTGGGCGGCGTGCGACCGAGCCGGCTGCCCACCGACCGCGCCACCGCGATGACGGTGAACGGCGAGCCCGCCATCCTCTACAAGAACGTGTTCCCCAAGACGCCGTCCGGCAAGATCGAGCTGGCCTCGGGCTACCTCGAGCAGAAGTACGGGAGCCGGCTGCCGACCTACCGGCCCTACGAGACGCCGTTCCCGCTCCTGCTCATCACCCCCGCGTCCGACGAGCGCATCACCTCCACCTTCGGCGGGCTCAAGCCGGGCGACGTCACCCCGCCGCTCGAGATGCACCCGGACGACGCGGCCCCGCGCGGCCTGCGCGAGGGGATGACGGTGCGGGTGTGGAACGAGCTGGGCGAGGTGCACCTGCCGCTCACGCTGACCGACGCGATCCGGCCCGGGGTGGTGTGCAGCCTGAAGGGGGCGTGGATGCGCACGAGCGACAACGGGCAGACCGTCTCCGCGCTCGCTCCCGGACACCACGCGGACATCTGCGGCGGCGCCTGCTACAACGACTGCCGCGTCGAGGTCGCCGCCCTCTAATCTCTCCCTCTCCCCTATGGGGAGAGGGCAGGGTGAGGGGCCGACGGTGAGGGGAGCTACCGCTCCACGTTCTCCTCGGCGATCGCGCGGCGCTCCTTCATGTTGAAGCGCCCGTCGTAGATCGGCCGGCCGCCGGTGGTCGGGCCCTGGTACTGCACGAACAGCATCAGGCCTCCGGTGCGAGTGGAGAGCGGCGCCTCGAAGTGCGGATCCGGGTAGAAGAGCATGCTGCCCGGCCCGTGGACGGCGTCCCCGATCTGGAACTCCCCCTCGAGGATGTACCAGACCTGGGCGAAGTCGTGCTTGTGGAACGGATGGTGAGAGCCCGGCTCGTAGCGGACCAGCCCCGCGTTGGGCGCGGTGGGGCGCTCCGGCGTCGGGTGGAAGAGCATCTTGCTCTCCTGCCCCGGCCAGCGCAGCGTCTCCCACGG
>DASZJM010000683.1:0-1912 GCA_035948165.1 Candidatus Methylomirabilota bacterium | reverse complement strand
GGAGTCGGCGACGAGGGCGGCTTCGCCCCCGCGCTCGGCGGCAACGAGCCCGCGCTCGACTTTCTGCTCCGCGCGGTGGAGCGCAGCGGCTACCGCCCCGGCGAGGACGTGTGGCTCGCGCTCGACACCGCGGCGAGCGAGTTCGGCGAGCACGGCCGCTACCGCCTGCGCGCGGACAAGACCGAGAAGTCGAGTCAGGAGATGATCGCCTTCTACGAGGGCCTGATGGGGCGCTACCCGATCTGCTCCATCGAGGACGGCCTGGGCGAGGACGACTGGGAGGGCTGGAGCGCGCTCACCCACCGCCTGGGCGACCGCTGCCAGCTGGTGGGCGACGACGTGTTCGTCACCAACCCGGCCATCCTGCAGGAGGGCATTCGCAAGGGCATCGCCAACGCCATCCTCCTCAAGGTGAACCAGATTGGCACGCTCACCGAGACGCTCGAGGCGGTGGAGCTGGCCAAGCGCGCCGGCTACGGCACCGTGATCTCGCACCGTTCCGGCGAGACCGAGGACGCCTTCGTGGCCGACCTGGCGGTGGGCGTGAACGCGGGCCAGATCAAGACCGGCTCGCTCGCCCGCGGGGAGCGCACCGCGAAGTACAACCAGCTCCTGCGCATCGAGGAGGAGCTGGGCACCGCCGCGGTCTGGGCGGGCCGCGCCGTCTTCCGGAGCCTGGCCCAGTGAGGGCCCGCGCGCTGGTCCTGACCGCGTTCGGCGCGGCCACCCTCATCGTGCTGGGCTACGGCGGCCAGAGCCTCGCGCGGGTCTGGCACATGAAGCGCGAGGTCGAGAGCATGGAGCGGGAGATCACCACCCTGCGCGCCGAGACCATCCGCCTCACCGCGTTCGTCACCCGCCTGCGCACCGACCCCGAGCTCATCGAGCAGGTGGCGCGCGAGGACCTGGGGCTGGTGAAGCCGGGCGAGCGCGTCCTCAAGCTGCCCCCGTCGCCTCAGCAGAGAGGGCGCTAGGCCGCGTGGACCTGATCCCGCTCCTCTTCTTCATCGCGCTCTTCTTCAACATCCGCGCCTCCTTCAAGCTGGCGCTGGACTGGCGCGGCATGCTCGTGACCACCCGCTTCGTGCGCGACGCCTACGCCCGCCTCGGCGAGCTGCCCAGCGAGGACCAGCTCGAGCGTGAGCCGGCCGCCCCGGTGTTCCTCCACCTGGTGCCCGCCTTCCAGGAGCCGGACATCGCGGTGACGGTGGGCGCGCTGGTGGCCTCCCGCTACCCGCACGGGCGCCTCCACGTGGTGGTCGTCACCAAGGAAGAGGAGGAGCGCGATCCGCATCCCGCGATGGGGGTGAGCACCGGCGAGCTGGTCCGGCGCCTGCGCGAGACGCTGCCGCCCTATCAGCAGAAGCGGCTCTCGCACGTGATCATGCCGGGCCCCGGCCGCAAGGCGCACCAGCTCAACTGGGGACTCGAGCCCGAGGTGCTGCGCGAGGTCCTGTCCGAGGAGACCGACCCGAGCCGCGTCTTCGTGGGCGTGAGCGACGCCGACTCGATCCCGGATCCAGATACCTACCGCTGGATCGCTCACCGCGAGCTGAGCGGGCAGGGGAGCCTCGCCTACCAGGGCATTCCGCTGTCCCTCGCCAACTACGACCGGCTGACCATCCGCGGGAAGATCTGCGCGATCCAGCAGTCGTCGATCTTCATCCGGGTCTCGATCGCCCGGCTGCTGAACGAGGTGAAGCGGGTGCGCTTGCTCGAGCGGCTGACCGCGCGCCTGCCGCGGCTGGCCTGGCTCGTCCGCCCGACCTTCGAGCTCTTCTTCCGGCGCTCCCAGATCTGCCTGGGCCACAACCAGTTCGTGCGCCTCGACGTGATGCAGTCGGTCGGCGGCTTCCCCACCGCGGGCGCCACCGAGGACTCCACGCTCGGCTACGCCCTCGGCCGGCGCGGC
>DASZJM010000682.1:0-2913 GCA_035948165.1 Candidatus Methylomirabilota bacterium | reverse complement strand
TCTGGGGAGAGGGCGGGGTGAGGGGCAGGGTGAGGGGGCCGTCGCAAGATATGGGACCACCAGTCACCTCCGCATAGATGTATGGGGGCAGCACACACCACCGACGCCACACATGGGGCCCCGCGCGCGGACCTACCAGTTGTATGGGGAATTGACCGATCGCGCGGGCGCGCGCGATGCTGCCACGCATGATGACCACGAGCGAGCTGGACGCGTTCTTCGAGCAGGGGTGGAATCGCCACGACGTCGACCGCCTGATGAGCTTCATGGCCGAGGAGTGCGTGTTCGAGAGCGCCTCCGGCCCGGAGGCCTGCGGCGGCCGCCACGTCGGGCGAGAGGCGGTGCGAAGCGCCTTCGCGCGGATCTTCGAGGCCTTCCCCGACGTCCGCTTCGACGGCACCCGCCACGTGGTGGCGGGCGATCGCGCGGTGTCGGAGTGGCGCTTCACCGGGACCGCCGCCGACGGGCGGCGAGTCGAGGTGGACGGCTGCGATCTCTTCACGTTCGCGGGCGGCAAGATCGCGCGCAAGAGCTCGTTCCTGAAGACGCGCACCGGCTGAGGCATCGCCCGATGTGGCCGCCGCGCGGCCGGCCGCGGTGCTATGATCCGCGCGCCATGGCCGAGACCGCGGACGCGATCGTCATCGGGGCGGGGATCATGGGCTCCGCCACCGCCTACCACCTCGCGCGGCGGAAATACGGCCGCGTCGTCGTGCTGGAGCGTGACGCGGTCTGCTCCGGCTCGACCGCGCTGGCCAGCGGCGGCATCCGCCACCAGTACGCCAATCGCATCGGCATCGAGCTGACCCGCCGGTCCATCGAGGTCTACGAGGGATTCGCGGCGGAATTCGGGGTGGATCCCCACTTCCGCCAGCACGGCTACCTGATCCTGCAGCAGACCGAGGAGGAGCGTCGCCTCTACGCCGAGAGCGCGGCCCTCCAGCGCACGATGGGGGTGGACACCCGCGTGCTGTCGCCTCACGAGGTGCGCGCGGGCTGGCCGTACCTCGCGAGCGACGACCTCGCCTCCGCGACCTACTCTCCGCGCGACGGCTACGCCGATCCCTACCTGGTGACCACCGCCATCGCGGCCCGGGCGCGCGAGCTGGGCGCGGTCATCCACCAGCAGCATCCGGTGGTGGCCATCGAGCGCGGCGGGGCTCGCGCCTTCACGGTGCAAACCCCGACGGCGGAGTGGGCGGCGCCGGTGGTGATCGTCGCGGCCGGCTGCTGGTCGGGGCAGGTGGGCCAGCTCGCGGGCGTGGAGATTCCGGTGTCCCCCCGCCGGCGGTGCAAGTTCATCACCGCGGAGATCGGGGCCGAGCGCATCCCGCTCGAGACGCCGTTCATCATCGATCACCACTCCGGCTTCTCGATCCGCCGCGAGGGCGCGGGCGTCATGGTGGGCTTCGGGCGCAAGGACGAGAGCAACCGGAGCTTCGACACCACGCCCGATCGCGACCTGATCCCCGGCGTGGCGGAGCTGGCGGTGCGGCGGCTGCCGGCGCTGGAGGACGCGCCGGTCATGCGCGTGTGGGCCGGCCTCTACGAGATGACCCCCGACCAGATGGGCATCCTGAGCGCGGTGCCGGGCGTCGACGGCCTCTACGTCATCGCCGGGTTCAGCGGCCACGGCTTCATGCACGGGCCCATCGCGGGCCAGCTCATGGCCGAGCTGGTCGCCGACGGGCGGGCCCACACCGTCGACGTCGCGCCGCTCGACATCGAGCGCTTCCGCCGCGGGGAGAGCCCGGTCGAGGTGATGACGTTTGTCTGACGGCAGAATGGGCGCCTGATCCGGGCGTCTGACCCGGCGGCCTAGAACGGGGCGCGCTCGCCGTCCGGGATCGGGGTGTCGAACGCGAAGAGGACGCCCGCGATCATGCGGTACTGCCCGGCCAGCACCACCAGCTCCATGAGCCCGGTGATCCCGAGCTCGCTCTGCGCTTCGGCCTGGAGCCCGGCCGGGATCGATTCGTAGGCGAGCACGTGCTGGACCGCGCGGGCCACCCGCGCGTAGCGGGCGGGCAGCGCGCCGAGGTCTCCCCTCGTCCGCACCCGCTCGATGACGTCCTCGGCCAGCCCTTCCTTCCGCGCCACCTTCGCGTGGGCGATCCACTCGTAGGCCTGGCCCACCGAGCGGGCGGTGATCAGGATCGCCAGCTCGCGGACGTCGCCGGGCAGGGTGCCCCCGAACCGGAGGTACTCGCCCAGGTCGCCGACCTTCTCGGCCAGGGCGGGGTGGTGCATCAGCGAGGCGAAGGGCCCGCGCACCGCGCCCCGCTTGGCGGAGATCTTGTCGTAGACCTGCTTGGCTTCGGGGGAGAGGGTGTCGAGGGGATCGGGCAGTCTGGCCATGGGGCTCCTCCTGCCCGGGGACTATAGACGATCGGCGGTTATCGCGCTCACCGCCTTGACAAGCACGCGGCCCCGGGCGCAGTCTTGGCGGGCCCAATGACCGACGCGCTCCAACGGGGCGCGCGCCACCGAGAGGGAGGGTTCGATGAAGCTGCCCAGGAGACCGCGGGTCCTCGTCTGGATCGTCATCTCGCTCGTCGCCGGCGCCGTCGTGCTGGCCGGGGCGGGCGCGTTCGTCGCCCGCGCCGCCGATCCCATCAAGATCGGCTTCGGCATGGCGCTGACCGGCGGCCTCTCGGCCAACGGCAAGCCGGCGCTGCTGGCGCTGCAGATCTGGAAGGACGACATCAACAAGAAGGGCGGGCTCCTCGGCCGGCCAGTGGAGCTGGTCTTCTACGACGACCAGACCAACCCGGCCACCGTGCCCGGCATCTACTCGAAGCTGCTCGACGTCGACAAGGTGGACCTCGTCACCTCCGGCTACGGCACCAACCTCATCGCGCCGCTCATGCCGATCGCCATGGAGCGCAAGCTCATGATCATGGGGATCTTCGG
>DASZJM010000681.1:0-5592 GCA_035948165.1 Candidatus Methylomirabilota bacterium | reverse complement strand
CCGCGCCACTCGATGGCGCCGTGCTCGACGACGAACGCGAAGGCCAGGGTGATCATGGCGAGATAGGGACCCGACAGCCGGAGCGCGGGCAGGGCTAGGGCTCCACCCACGACGGCGGCAAGCACGCCCGCCGCGAGCAGGGCGGGCCAGAAGCTCCAGCCCGCGTCCTTGGTGAGGATCGCGGTCGTGTAGGCGCCGATGGCGAAAAAGCCCACGTGGCCGATCGACGTCTGGCCGGTCATCCCCATCAGCACGTTGAGGCCGGTCGCGGCCAGCGCGGTGACGCCGACCAGCCCGAGGAGATAGGTCTGGTAGCCGTCGCCGGTCAGGCACAGCGCGACCGCGCCCGCCAGGATGGCCGCGCCGAGCAGGAGCCCGCGCACGTCAGACGCGCTGCGCGCCCGCGCGGCCGAGGAGCCCGTGTGGCATCAGGGCGAGCACCGGGATGACGAGGCCGAACGAGAGGATGTTGGTGTAGGTCGAGCCGAGCACCGCGGTGATCAGCGCCTCGGTGACGCCGAAGAGGATGCCGGCGGTCACCACGCCCCACGCGCTGTCGAGGCCGCCCAGGATGGCGGCGGCGAAGGCCTTGATCCCGAATACCCAGCCCATCCCCGCCGACACCGTCACGAGCGGGGCGATCAGGACGCCGGCCACGCCCGCGAAGATCGTGGAGAGCACGTAGGCCGCGCTGGTGGCGGTCTGCACCCGCACCCCGACGAGCCGCGCCGCCTGCGGGTTCTGCACCACCGCGAGCAGCGCCTTGCCGTAGACGGTGTAGCGGGTGACCAGGGCGAGCGCGGCCGCGATGCCGAGGCCGACCGCGGGGATCAGGAGGTGGAGGGGATAGACGCCGGCGCCCAGCACCCGCACGGTGTGGAGAGTGAGCGGCGACGGCATGCCGCGCGGCTCCTTGCCGAAGGTGAAGAGCACCACGTTGTCGAGCACGATCCCCACCGCCACGGTGGCCATCAGCCACGCCTCCGAGCGCCGCGCCACGAAGGGGCGCACCACGCAGCGCTCGACGGCCAGGCCGTAGAGGCCGCAGAGCACGAGCGCGCTCACGATGGCGAGCGCGCCGGGCCAGTGGTGGGTGACCGCGAGCCCGTAGAGGAGGACCGCCCCCAGCATCATCGAGCTGCCCTGCGCGAAGTTCACGGTGCGCGAGACCGCCCACGTGACGTGGAAGCCCAGCGCGAGGAGCCCGTACATGCTCCCGGTGGCGACGCCGGTGATCAGGGCGGAGAGGATCAGCACCGGCCGCTGCCGCCCCGGGACGCGCCGCTACTTGCCCTTGACCGGGACGATCTCGCCCTTCTCGGTGTAGCGGACCATCACGTAGTCGTTCTCGTTGAGCGCGTCGTGGTTGTCCGCGGTGAAGGCGGGATCGTAGGTCTTGATGAGCCCCTCGTAGCGGCCGGCCTTGAGCATCGCCTCCCGCACCTTGGAGCCGTCGGTGGCGCCGGCGGACTGGATCGCCCGGGCCAGGATGTGCATGGCGTCGTAGGCGTTGGCGGTGCCCACCGGGGCGATGACGTCGGCGGGGCCCTTCACGGCGGGATAGCGCTTCATGAGCAGCTCGAGCAGGTGCTGGCCGCGCGGGTTCTGCTCACCGAAGAAGCTGTAGGTCTGGACGAAGTGCACCTTGGTCGCGCCCGGCCCACCCAGCTCGACGAACCGCCCGCCCGAGATGCCCCAGTGCGAGATCACCGGCACCGTCCAGCTCATGCGGTCGAGCGAGCGGATGACCTGGGCGGCCGGCGCCGCGTTGGCCACCAGGATGATGCTGTCGGCGCCCGCCTCCTTGAGGCGGGAGAGCTGGGGCACCATGTCCACGTCCTCGGCCTGGAACTTCTCGACGCCCGCGATGGTGAGGCCCTGGGACGCCGCCGCCTTGCTGAGCCCGTCGTTGTTCGACTCGCCCCACGGGTTGTTGATGAGCATGAGGCCCGGTTTCTTGGCCCCGTAGGTCTTGGCCGCGTACTGGATGAGGCCCTTGTCCACGATGACGTCGACCGCGGAGACCCGGAACACGTAGTTCGGGTTCGCCCCGTTGCGGGTGATGCCGGTGGCCGCGGCCCAGACCCCGAGGAAGGGCTTCTTCTCCGCGTTGGCGATCGGCACGATGGCGAGCGACACCGGCGAGTCGATGCCGCCGAAGAGCGCGACGACCTGCTCCTTGAAGATCAGCTCACGCGCCGCGGTCACGCCCTTGGACGGATTCGACTCGTCGTCGCGACGGACCAGCTCGAGCATGCGCCCGCCGAGCACGCCGCCCTTGCCGTTGATCTCCTCGATGGCCACCGTGAGCCCGCGGGTGATCGCCTCCCCCGAGGCCGCGGAGCCGCCGGAGAGGGCGGCGACCAGGCCGATCTTCACCGGGTCGGCGGCGGGCGCCGGAGCCGCGCCCCAGGCCAGCGCCCCGAGCCCCACTGTGATGATCGTGAGAGCGAGCCACCTGCGAGTCGTCTTCATGTCCGAGCCTCCTTGGAAGTGGGGGTTGCGCCGGCCGGGAATTGCACCCGGTGTGCCAGCGCGGGCCCTGAGCGGAGTCGCTACTTTAGAGCATCGGGCCGGGCCGCGCTGCTCAATTTCCGGGCAAGCCCGGACCGGGGTGGCCGCGGAAAGGGCAGCCCCGCGAAGGGTCAGGCGAGCAGGGGATTCGGCCGATCGCACCGGAGGAACTGCCCCCGGCCGGGCGTGGCCAGCAGCTTGCCCTCCTCGACCACCACCTCGCCCCGCGAGAGCACGACGGTCGGCCACCCGCGCACCGCCATGCCCTCGTAGGGCGTGTAGTCACACGCGGAGTGCAGGAGGTGGCTGGTGATGACGACCTCGCGGTCCTTGTCCCACACCACCAGGTCCGCGTCGGAGCCGACCGCGATCGTACCCTTACGCGGGTAGAGGCCGTAGATCCTGGCCGCGTTGGTCGAGGTCAGGGCCACGAACGTGGTGAGGTCGATCCGGCCCTTGCCCACGCCCTCGGAGAAGAGCAGGGGCAGCCGCGTCTCGACGCCGGGGATGCCGTTCGGCACCTGGGTGAACGAGGCCCGGTCGCCGTGGCGCTTCTTGCCCGCCCGGTCGTCGAAGCGAAAGGCGGCGTGATCGGAGGAGACCACCTGGAAGACGCCGGAGGCGAGGCCCTGCCACACCGCCTGCTGGCTCGCCGCGTCGCGCGGGGGCGGGCTGCAGATGTACTTGGCGCCCTCGAAGCCGGGCGCGTGCAGGTGGTCGGCGGTGAGCACGAGGTACTGCGGGCAGGTCTCGGCCAGGATGCGGAGGCCGCGCCCGTGGGCCCAGCGGATCTGCTCGACCGCGTCCGCACTCGACACGTGCACCAACAAAATAGGCGCGCCCACGATCTCCGACATGGTGATCGCGCGGTGGGTGCCCTCGCGCTCCACCGCCTGCGGGCGCGAGACCGCGTGGAAGTAGGGGGCGGTCTTGCCCTGCCGCTCGAGCTCCTCGGTGAGCCAGGCGATGCAGTCCGAGTTCTCGGCGTGGACCATGACCATCGCCCCTTCGCGCCGCGCCACCGCGAGCACCGCGATGATCTGCCGGTCGCTCAGCTTGAGGGTCTCGTAGGTCATGTAGATCTTGAACGAGGTGTAGCCCTCCCCGATCAGCGCCGGCAGCTCGTCGCGCAGGGCGGCCTCGGTCGGGTCAGCGATGATCAGGTGGAAGGCGTAGTCGATCACCGGCTTGCCCGCCGCGCGCCGGTGATAGTCGGCGACCGCGGCCCGCAGGGTCTGCCCCTGGAGCTGGCAGGCGAACGGGACCACCGTGGTGGTGCCGCCGTGCGCGGCCGACACCGTGCCGGTCCGGAAGTCGTCGGCCAGGGTGACCGCGTCGCGCATCGGCTGATCGAAGTGGCAGTGCGTGTCGATGCCGCCCGGCATCACGTAGCGGCCCGCCGCGTCGATCTCCCGCCGCGCCGGCCCCAGACCGCGGCCGATCGCGCGCACGACTCCGTCGGCGATCCCCACGTCGGCCTCGACCACGTCCGCCGCCGTGACCACCACCGCGTTTCTGATGACCGTGTCGAACTCCGCCATGGGCTGGCCTCCCTCGCCGGGCTCCGTCCGGACGCGGACGAGGCTCTCCCTGAAAGGCGATCGCGTCAAGGGGGAAGCGGGCGGCGGCGAGCGGCGGGGACTACCGGCGCGGAGCGGACGTCTTGGCGGCGAGCGCCTCGCGGACGGCTCTGGTGAGGTCGTGGGGCGTGAACGGCTTCTGCAGGAAGTGATGGCCACCGCGATCGGGTGAGGGGGAGGTGACCGACTCGTCCGCGTAGCCGGACATGAAGAGGACCCGGATCCCCGGGAAGGTGTCGGCCAGCGTAGCGGCCAGCTCCGGTCCCCGCATGGCGGGCATGACCATGTCGGTCAGGAGGAGGTCGATCGCCGGCCCGTCGCGCCGGTCGCAGAGCGTGAGGGCCTCGAGGGGATCGCCCGCCTCGAGCACCGTGTAGCCCGAGGCCTGCAGGATCTCCGAGGAGAGCCGGCGCAGCTCCTCGTCGTCCTCCACGAGCAGCACCGTCTCCGACCCGGCCACCAGGTCCGGCATGAGGTCGCGGCCGGGGCCCGCGACCCGGATCGGGTCCTGCAGCCGCGGCAGGTAGATCGTGAACGCGGTGCCGCGCCCCACCGCGCTCTCCACCGCCAGGTAGCCGCCGCTCTGGTGCACGATGCCGTGCACGGTGGAGAGGCCGAGGCCGGTCCCGCGGCCCGGCTCCTTGGTGGTGAAGAACGGCTCGAAGATCCGGGCCACCGTGGCCGCGTCCATGCCGCAGCCAGTGTCGCGGATGCTGAGGGCGACGTAGGCTCCGGGCGGCACCGCGCGATCGTGGGCGCGGAGCCCGCCCTCCGGGACGACGCGGTCCGCGGTCTCGATCGTCAGCGTCCCGCCGTCGGCCATCGCGTCTCGCGCGTTGACCACCAGGTTCACGATGACCTGCTCCATCTGGCCGGGATCGGCCATGACCTGGGACGCGCCGTCGCTCGACATGATCACGATCTCGATGTGCTCGCCGATGAGGCGGGTGAGGATCGGGGTGACGCCGGCCACCAGGGTCTTCAGGTTGATCGGCTTCGGCGCGAGGACTTGCTTGCGGCTGAAGGCGAGGAGCTGGCGGGTGAGCCCGGCGGCGCGCTGCGCGGTGGTCTGGATCAGGTCGACGTCCTTGCGCGCGGGGTCGTCCGGCCCGAGCCGCATGAGGAGCAGGGTGCTGCGGCCGCCGATGACGGTCAGCAGATTGTTGAAGTCGTGCGCGATGCCGCCCGCGAGCTGGCCGACCGCCTCCATCTTCTGCGACTGGGCGAGCTGAGCCTGGGCCTGCTCGAGTTCCGCGTACGACAGCTTCAGCCGCTCGACGAGCCGCGCGTGCCCGAGGGCGATCGCGAGCTGGTTCGCCACGTCGCGCGCGATGCCGATCTGCTCCTCGGGGAAGTGCTCCTGGTCGCCGCCGAAGCTCACCGAGCCGATCAGCTCGCCGGCCGCGATCATCGGCACCACCATGTAGGTGTGCACGCCCGAGGCGAGCAGGGCCTGGGCCTCGGGGCCGGTCGGCAGCGTGCGGACGTCGACCACCTG
>DASZJM010000680.1:0-1857 GCA_035948165.1 Candidatus Methylomirabilota bacterium | reverse complement strand
GGCTTCGACGAGACCATGACCGCGCTCGCCGAGGGCTTCCGCGAGGCCCACGCCCTCGACCTGACCCCCGGCGGGCTCGACGCCGCGGAGATGGAGCGGGCCGAGACGCTCGTGCGGGAGAAGTACGGCACCGCGCGCTGGACGCGCGCGGGGCGCTCCATCAGCGCCCAGGCCGTCTCGATCCCCGGCCTGATTCCGGACGCGGCGCGCGGGACCGCCCGGTGACGTTCGCCCGCGAGTACCCGGACGCGCCACGCGTGGGCGTCGGCGCGGTCATCCTCGACGGCGACCGGGTGCTGCTGGTCAAGCGCGGGCAGCCGCCGTCGCAGGGCAAGTGGAGCATCCCGGGCGGGCTCGTCCACCTGGGCGAGCGCATCGAGGACGCGCTCCGCCGCGAGGTGGAGGAGGAGTGCGGGGTCGCGGTGCGGCTCTACGGGCTGTGCGGGGTCATCGATCGGGTGCGGCACGCCCCGGCGAACGGCGGGGAGCCGCCCCGCGTGCACTACCACTACGTGATCATCGACTACGTGGCGTCGATCGAGTCCGGCGCGCCGCGCGCCGGCAGCGACGCCGCCGAGGTGCGATGGGTGCCGATCGCCGAGCTCGGGGCGTACGATACCACCGACGGGCTCGCCGACATGGTCCACCGCGCGGCTCGAATCGATCGGACGCTCGTCCAGGGAGGATGAGAGGAATGGATCTGGCGCTGGAGACCCGGAAGCCGTCGGAAGCGCGCGTGGACGTGCTGGTGCTGGGGCGGTACGCCGCCGAGGGCCGGCCGCCCGCCGAGTTCGCGGCGGTGGACCGCGCGCTGGGCGGACTGCTCTCGAAGGTGCTCACGAGCGAGAAGTTCGAGGGCAAGCCCGGGCAGATCTCCTACGTGCACACCGGCGGCAAGATCCCGGCGGAACGAGTGCTGGTGGTGGGCCTCGGCCCGCACCGGCGGAGCGATCGGACGCGCGTGGACGCGGAGCCGGTGCGGCGCGCGGTGTCCGCGGCGGTGCGGCGCGCGCGCGACCTCGGCGCGGCGACCGTCGCGGTCTTCGTGCCGCCCAACGGACTGTCACCGCGCGAGCGTGCGCAGGCCATCGTGGAGGGCGGGCTGCTCGGCACCTATCGCTTCGAGAAGTACCTGAAGGAGAAGGCCACCAAGGCGGTGCGGGCCCTCACCGTGCTCGAGCCGGACCGGCGCAGCGCGGCGGGCGGCCGCGACGGGGTGCGGCTCGGCCAGATCTGGGCCGAGGCCACGTGCCTCACCCGCGACCTGGTAAACGAGCCGGCCAACGTGGTGACGCCCACCTTCCTCGCCCGGCGCGCGGGGGAGATTGCGCGCGAGGGCGGGCTCAAGATCCGGGTCATGGAGCGCGCGGAGTGCGCGCGCATGGGCATGGGCGCCTACGTGGGCGTCGCGCAGGGCAGCGAGGAGCCGCCCAAGTTCATCCACCTGACCTACACCCCGTCGGGACGGGCGCGGCGGCGGGTGGTCATCGTGGGCAAGGGCATCACCTTCGACTCGGGCGGCCTCGACCTCAAGAGCGCGGACGGGATGCTGCGGATGAAGGACGACATGGCGGGGGCTGCCGCGGTGCTCGGGCTCTTCCAGGCCCTCGGCCGGCTCAAGCCGCCGGTCGAGGTGCACGGGCTCATCGCCGCCACCGAGAACATGCCGTCGGGCACCGCCCAGCGGCCCGGCGACATCGTGCGGGCCATGAACGGGCTCACCGTCGAGATCGGCAACACCGACGCGGAGGGGCGCCTGACCCTGGCCGACGCGCTCGCCTACGCGGCCAAGCACATCAAGCCCGACGAGATGGTCGACATGGCGACCCTCACCGGCGCGGTGGTCATCGCGCTGGG
>DASZJM010000679.1:0-4375 GCA_035948165.1 Candidatus Methylomirabilota bacterium | reverse complement strand
TTGTCGCACCGGTGAAGGCCACGGGCAGGTTGATGTACGAGTAGGTCGCGAGGAACGGCGTGGTCCTCTTCGCCAGGCCCCAGCCCACCAGCAGGCTGGCCAGGAGCGTGACGACCGCGCCGAACATCGCGAGGTTCGCCGCGGACCGTCGCGTCCGCACGCTCGAGAGGGCGATGAGGAACGCCGCGAGGGGCGCCATCACGATGAGAGGCACCGCCCACGGGAGCGTCGTCGCCGGGTCGAAGGTGAAGCCCGACGGCGCGCGGGATCCGGAAGCTGTGCCGGAAGCCGCGGCGGCAATGTTCGAAAGGACGAGCAGCAGGTTCAGCGCGAGGTCCCCCGGCCCGCGATCCCCACCCCGAGCGCGACCAGCGCCAGCGCGGCGACCGCGACCAGCGCGGCGACCTCCTGGCCGAAGATCTTCGGATCGCCCGCCGCCGAGAATCGCGCCGCGCCGGCAAATGCAACGCCCGCCCCACCGAACATGAGCGGAAGCCCGGCGAGCGCCGACATCAGGTCCCTCTTCCAGGTGGCGACGAACGCGCCCACTGCGACCAGCGCCACCGCGACGAAGAGGACGGAGACGAGGCCGGGGCTCACCGTCCGCGCTCCCTCACTCGCCATGCGGCGGTTGCACCGACAAGAGCTGCGAACACCAGCGCCCCTACGGCCGCGGTCGCGAGCGCGTCATGCGCGAAAAGGACCCGGCCGATCGCGGCGGTGCCAATCTCGCCACCCCGGTACGTCGCCTCGACGAAGTCGCCTCGAAAGGCCGCGTACGCGAGCACCGCGAACAGGCCGGCGGCGGCGACCGCTCCGGCCTGACGCCAGGCTAGTCCGACCGGGGAGTCAACGACGCGGTACCGCGGCGCGGCGATCAGCAACGCGCACCCGGCATAGCAGCCGAGCGCGACGAGGCCCGCGAAGTCTGCGGAAAGCGACGCGTAGAGTCCGGCGATGCCCAGGCCGGAAGCAGCCACTGCGAGTCCGCGGGCGCCGCGCCCGGGTACGAACGCAACCAGCAGCCCGCCGCCGACCGAGATCGCGGCGGACACGTAGAAGCCAATCGCGTGGAGGGAGTCCATCGGCACTCCGTAGTTGCTAAGTGGGGAAAAACCGGCTAGTCGACGATGCCGCCGGCTCCAAGGCGCCAAGCATACAGGAGCCCGGAACCCACGATCCCGACGAGCGCGACCACCGAGACGGCGGCGCCCGGGGTGAGCTGCGAGACGGTCAGGCTGACCGCGTAGGCCGCCACCAGCAGCAGTATCGCGAGCCCAAGTGCGGCCCCGGCGACCCTCACCGGGTCCCACCGAGCGAGCGCGCGCGACAATGCAGCCATGGCGGCAGTATCGCAGGCGCTCATCGACTTCGCCAACCATCACCGCCAGGAGGCGGCGCCCGGTATCGAGATCGTCGCGACGCGCCGTTACCGCGCCGCCATCCAGCCTGACTTCCCGATCGCGGGGCCGAACAGTGTCGGTTGGATAAGGTGCGAAGCGTCTGAAGCCGATGAGGTGATCAGCGAGGCGCGGGCGATCTTCGCGTCACGCCGCCTTCCTTTCATGTGGACACTCGATCCGGACGCGCAGCCGCCCGACTTCGCTGAACAGCTGGCCAAGCACGGTGCCCACCCTGACCCGCACGGCGCCGAGGCCCAGGTGATGGTAATGGCGATCGAGGCCACCGTGAATGCGCCGCCGATCGAAGGGCTGGTAATCCGCGACGCTCTCGCGGACCTCGAAACGTTCCTTATGGCCAACAAGGCCGCGGTCGAGGCCTTCGAGGCCAACTTGCCGATCGACTCCCCCGAATCGATCGCGATGCAGGACCGGCGCCGCCTCAATTTCCGTGCGGAGGGCAATCGGCATCTGCTCCTCGCGACGGTGGACGGCGAGCCGGCGGGCTCGGCGGGAATGGGTGTATTTCCGCCCACCGCGGCGATCCTGCAAGGCGGCGCGGTGCGCCCGAAATTTCGCGGTCGCGGAATTTACCGCGCCCTCGTAGCGGCGCGCCAGGAGATTGCGCGCCGTGCCGGGGTGGAGGACGGGCTCACCGTGTGGGGCGGGCACATGTCAGGCCCGATCCTGGCCGGGCTGGGCTTCGAGAAAGTGGGGTGGCGGCGCTTCTACGTGGACACAAGCACGGTCTGACCGTTCAGGCCAGCGATTCCACCCATTGGCGGTGCAGCTGGCCATAGGCGCCGGTCTTCTGGCGCAGGTCCGCCGGCGCGCCGTCCTCCACCACCCGCCCGCCGTCCACGACCAGCACCCGGTCGGCGATCTCGACGGTCGACAGGCGATGGGCGATGATGACCGCGGTTCGGCCTCGCAGCAGCGTCCGCAGCGCGCGCTGGACCAACCGCTCAGAGGGCAGATCGAGCGAGGATGTCGCCTCGTCGAGGATCAGCACGCGCGGGTCGGCGAGGAACGCGCGAGCGAACGCGACCAGCTGCCGCTGGCCCGATGAGAGACGCACGCCGCGGCGCCTCACGTCGGTCTCGTAGCCGTCCGGCATCGCGCTGATGAACCCGTCGGCGCCCAGCGCGCGCGCGGCCGCGATCATCTGTTCGCGCGACGCGTCCGGCCGGCCGAACATCAGGTTCTCTCCCACCGTCCCCGAAAACAGGAAGGTCTCCTGTGTGACCATCGCGATAGCTCGGCGCAAATCCCCCACGGCGATCGAGCGCAGGTCGACTCCGTCGAGCGTGACGCGCCCCTCGGTCGGGTCGTAGAACCGCGCCATCAAGCGCGCCATGGTCGTCTTGCCCGCCCCCGTCTCGCCCACCACGGCGACGATCTGCCCGGCGGGGACGCGCAGGTCGATGTCGTGCAGCACCGGCTTCTCTCGATAGGCGAACGTGACGTGCTCGAAGGCAATGGCGCCTTTCGCCTCACCCAGCCTCACCGGCGACGCGGGCTCGGGAACAGTGGGCGTCTCCTCGATGACCCCGGCGAGCTTCTCCAGCGCCGCGCCCGCCGCCTGAAACACGTTGTAGAACTGGGAGAGGTCCTGCATCGGCTCGAAGAACTGCCGCAGGTACAGGACGAATGCGGTGAGCACGCCCAGCGTCAGCTGGCCCTGCACGACGAGGTACCCGCCAAACAAGAGCGCCGTCGTCGTCGTGAGCCGGCCCAGCAGGTTGATCGCCGGGCCGAACGTCGACGCGAGGCGGTTCGACCAGATGTTGGCGTCGCGGTAACGGCCGTTGACGTCCTCGAAGATCTCCTGATTCCGAGCCTCACGGCGGAAGGCGTGCACGGCCCTGATCCCGCCGAGCGACTCGACGTAGTGCACGATCACGAGCACGATCGCGCGCCGCACGGCGCGGTAGGAGCGCGCGGAGTTGCTCCGGAACCAGAGGGTCATCACGAGCACGATTGGCATCGCGACGACCGTGACCAGGCCGAGTCGCGCATCGAGCCGCAAAAGAATGACCGTGATCGCGACCACCGAGATCAGAGACGTGATGACCGAGGTGAGCCCCGTTGCGAGCAGCTCGTTGAGCGCATCGATGTCCGAGGTAAGGCGCGAGATGATGCGCCCCGAGGTGTAGCGCTCGTAGAAGGAAAGCGAGAGCTCCTGCACATGCGCAAACAGGTTCCTGCGGAGGTCGAACAGCACGTCAGCGCCGATCCGGCCCGACAGCCTGAGGAAGGCGTAGTTGGCGAGCGCGTTCACGATGAGCGCGAGGAGGAGCACGCTGACGATCACCTCGAGCGTCGCCAGATTGCCGCTGCCTCCCGGACGGATGCCCTTGTCGATGCCGAGTCCGACCAGGTAAGGCAGCGACAGGTACGCCGCCGACCGGACCACTATCAGCAATCCCGCGAGCGCGATCCGCCAGCGGTACGGCCGTGCAAGCTCCGCGAGCAGCCGGCGGCTGCGCCGCCGGAGGAGGCCTGCGACGCTCGCGGAAAACTCGTCGATCTCTTCCGAGGCGACGCCCCGCCAACGATCGGTTTGTGGCGCGCCCTGCGCGCGCCGGGCGGGAACAATCGTCCTCAAGCGGGCACCTCCGCGTCCCTGCGCTCGTATTCCTGTGAGAGCAGCGACCGATAGAGATCGTTCGACTTCATGAGCTCGGTGTGAGTTCCCTGGGCGGCGATCCTGCCGCCGTCGAGCAGCGCGACCCGGTCGGCAAGCGCCAGCGTCGAGGGTCGGTGTACCACGAGCAGCCCGGTCACCCCCTCGAGCACGCGCGCCAGCGATTCCTCGATCACGGCCTCGGTGGGCACGTCGACCGACGAGAGAGGGTCGTCAAGCACCAGCACCGGCGGCCCGCCCAGCACGGCCCTCGCCAGCGCAAGCCGCTGCCGCTGCCCGCCCGAGAGCGTGTAGCCCTGCTCGCCCACGCGAGTCTCCAGGCCCCAGG
>DASZJM010000678.1:0-4866 GCA_035948165.1 Candidatus Methylomirabilota bacterium | reverse complement strand
TGAGAAGGGAAAGTGAGGTGTCACCGTGGACAAGCTCAGATACTCGAGAAAGGCGACGGTTCTGGCATTCGCCGCGATGGCGATCGTGCTTGCGGTTTTCGCCCCCGGCCCGGTGTGGGCGCGGGATGGCGGTCACGGGGGTGGTCACCCCGGAGGCTTCAGTGGACATCCTGGCTTCGTAGGTCATCCCGGGTTCGTGGGGCACCACGGGTTCGTGGGGCACCACGGCTTCGTGGGGCACCACGGCTTCATCGGGCCCCGGTTTGGCTTCGGGGTCGTACCGGTCTACCCGTACCCGTACTACGGCTACTACCCGTATCAGACGCCCGGGTACTGGTACTACTGCCCGAGCTACGGCGCATACTACCCGAGCGTGGGAAGCTGCCCGGAGCCGTGGCAGCCAGTCCCGAGCTCGTGATGCGGAGTGGGGGCGATGAGACGGGAATCCGGCGCGGTGCCTCGGTGGGCCCGCGCCATCCTCTTCTGGCGCAAGGTCCTGATGGTCGAGCGCGGAGGGATCCCGGGGTCCCGCGGCCAGGCTGGCGGGTGCAAGGCGTAGGGCGGCCGGCCGCCGAGGCGCTCGTCCTCTTGGCCTGATCGCGTCCCTGTACAATGGCGGGGCATGCCCGGTCCCGCCGTCGAGCTCCTGCACGTCAGCAAGACCTACCACGAGGGCGACTCCGAGCGCGCGGTGCTGAGCGACGTCTCGGTGGCGATCGCACCCGGTGAGATTGCGGTCCTGATCGGACGGAGCGGCTCGGGGAAGTCGACGCTGCTCAACCTGATCGCCGGCATCGATCGCCCGACCGCGGGCCGGGTCGTCGTCGACGGCACCGATCTCACCGCCCTCGACGAGGACGCGCGCACCCGCTTCCGCCGCCGCCGCATCGGCTTCGTCTTCCAGTTCTTCAACCTGATCCCGCTCCTCACCGTCGAGGAGAACCTGCTCCTGCCGCTCGAGCTGAACGGCAAGGCCGACGCGGCCGGGCTGGCGAGGGCGCGGGGCCTGCTCGCCCGCGTGGGCCTCGGCGGCCGGGGCGCGAGTCTGCCGGACCGGCTCTCCGGCGGCGAGCAGCAGCGAGTGGCCATCGCCCGCGCGCTGGTGCACGACCCCGCGCTGATCCTGGCCGACGAGCCCACCGGCACGCTCGACACCGAGACCGCGGCGGCGGTGCTGGCGCTGCTCGACGGCCTCGCGCGAGAGGCGGGCAAGACGGTGGTCATGGTCACCCACAGCCGCGAGGTCGTCGGCGTGGCCGACCGCATCTTCGACGTGCAGCGTGGCGGGCTCGTCGAGCAGGCGCCCCCGCCCGGCGCCGCGCCGCGGAGCGGAGCCCCGGCGCGCCGCGCGTGATGACCCGGCAGCTCGTCCGGGTCGCGGTCCGCCATCTCGGGCGGCACCCCGGGCAGCTCGCGCTCGCGGTGCTCGGCATCGCGCTCGGGGTGGCGGTCGCGGTCTCCATCGACCTCGCCAACGAGAGCGCCCGGCGGGCGTTCTCGCTCGCCACCGAGGCCGTCACCGGCCGCGCGACCCACCAGATCGTCGGCGGCCCGTCCGGCCTGCCCGACGACTTCTACCGCGTGCTGAAGGTGGAGCTCGGCGTTCGCCTCGCCGCGCCGGTCCTGTCCGGCGACGTCGCCGCCGCCGATCGTCCCGGCCGCACCTTCACGGTGCTCGGGGTCGATCCGTTCGCGGAGGCCCCGTTCCGCCCGTATCTGGACGACGAGCGCGGCGCGGCCGCGCCCGGGTCGGCCCCGCCGGGTGCCGCCGCGGGGGAGCGCCGCGAGCCGCCCGCGCGCGATCGCCTCGCCACGGTGGGCGCGCTGGTGACCCGCCCGGGCGCGATCCTGCTGGCGCGGCCGAGCGCGACCGAGCTCGGCCTCCGGGTGGGCGATCGTCTCGCGATCCGCGCGGCCGGGATCCGCCGCGAGCTGACGGTGGCGGGGCTGCTCGAGCCCGCCGACCCGGCGAGCGCCCGCGCCCTCGACGGCCTGCTGGTCACCGACATCTCGAGCGCGCAGCAGATTTTCGGCGCCGCCGGGCGGCTCGGCCGCATCGATCTCATCGTGGCCGACGACGAGACCGGGCGCGCACGGCTCGATCGCATCGCCCGCGCGCTGCCGCCCGGGGCGGAGCTGGTGGCGGCGGGCGCGCGAGCCGGAACCACCGCGCAGATGATCCGCGCGTTCCAGTGGAACCTGACCGCGCTCTCGCTCCTGGCCCTCGTCGTCGGCATGTTCCTCATCTACCAGACCATGACCTTCTCGGTGGTGCAGCGGCGCCCGCTCATCGGCGCCCTCCGCGCCATCGGGGTGACGCGCGCCGAGATCTTTGCGCTCGTGATGACCGAGGCCGCCCTGATCGGAGTGGTGGGGACGGCGGCGGGCTTAGCGCTCGGCGTGGCGCTCGCCCGCGGCCTTCTCGGGCTGGTGACGCGTACGATCAACGACCTCTACTTCGTGCTCTCGGTGCGCGACGTGGCGCTCGACCCCCTCGCCCTCGCCAAGGGCGTGCTCCTGGGGGTGGGCGCCACCCTCGCGGCCGCGCTGGCGCCCGCGCTGGAGGCGACCGGGGCGCCGCCTCGCGTGGTGATGAGCCGGGGCGCGCTCGAGACCGGCGCCCGGCGCATGGTCACGCGCGTGACGTGGCTCGGGCTCGGTCTTTTCGTTGCCGGCGCCGGGATCCTGGCGCTGCCCGGCGGCATCGCGGGCGGCTTCGCCGGGCTCTTCGTGCTGATGATCGGCGCCGCCCTGGTGGCGCCCGCCGCCGCGCTCGGGCTGCTGCGCGTCCTGCACCCGGTGGCGGCCGCCGTCTTCGGCACGCTCGGACGGCTCGCCACCCGCGGCATCGTGGCCGCGCTCTCCCGCACCTCGGTCGCGATCGCCGCATTGATGATCGCGGTATCGGCCGCCATCGGGGTCGGGATCATGATCGCGAGCTTCCGCGAGGCGGTGGTGAGCTGGCTCGAGGGCACCCTGCGCGCCGACGTCTACGTCTCGGCGCCGAGCCTGGTGGGCAACCGCCCGGACGTGACGCTCGAGCCCGCGCTGGTGGCGCGCCTCGCGGCCACCCCCGGCGTGGCGCGCGCGGGCACCTCGCGCACCGTCCTCGTCCCGGGCGCCGGCGGTCCGGTGCAGGTGGTGGCTCTCGACGTCGATCCGGGCCGGCCGCCGCGCTGGCGCTTTCGCGAGGGCGGCCCGGACGCGGTCTGGAGCCCGCGCGCCGATCCCGCCGCCGGCGACGCGGTGATCGTGTCCGAGCCCTTCGCCAACCGGCGCGGGGCGCGGCCGGGCGGCGCGCTCCGGCTGCGCACCGACCGGGGCGAGCGCGAGTTCTCCGTGGGCGGCGTGTTCTACGACTACGGCTCGAGCGCGGGCGTGGTGGTGATGAGCCGCCGCACCTACGATCGCTTCTGGGACGATCGGCGCGTGTCGGGGGTCGCCATCGAGGCCGCGCCCGGCGTGGACCTCGCGGCCCTGATGGCCGCGCTGCGCGAGCGGGCGCGGGGCGATCAGGAGGTGGTGGTCCGGTCGAACCGCGCGCTGCGCGAGGCCTCGCTCGAGATTTTCGACCGGACCTTCGCCATCACCTCCGTGCTGCGCACGCTCACCGTCGCGGTGGCCTTCATCGGCATGCTCGCCGCCCTCATGGCGCTGCAGCTCGAGCGCGCGCGCGAGATCGCGGTGCTCCGCACGCTCGGCCTGACCCCGCGTCAGGTGTGGGGGCTGGTCACCGCCGAGACCGGGCTGATGGGGCTACTGGCCGGGGTGCTCGCGGTTCCCGGCGGCCTCATGCTGGCCGGAATCCTCGTGCTCGTGATCAACCGGCGCTCGTTCGGCTGGACCATGCCCATCGACCCGTCGCCGGCGATCCTGCTCCAGGGCGTGGCGCTGTCGGTGCTGGCCGCGGTGCTGGCCGGGCTCTATCCCGCGTGGCGGATGGCGCGGGCGGAGCCCGCGGAGGCGCTCCGCGATGAGTAGGGCTGGGCGCACCGCGGTCGGCGTGGCGGTGGTCCTCGTCGCGGCGGCGGTCGCCTACGCGCTCTGGCCCGCGCGCGTCGGCGGGGAGCGCAGCGGGGTCGAGGCGACCCTCGCGGTGAGCGCCGCCCTGGGCCCGGGTGACGCGAGCGGGTTCGCGCGCGCGATGGCGCCGCGCGTGTTCTCCTTTCCCGCCGATCTCGGACCCCATCCCGACTTCCGCACCGAGTGGTGGTACTACACCGGGAATCTCGAGTCCGCCGCCGGTCGCCACTTCGGCTTCCAGCTCACCTTCTTCCGCACCGCGCTGGCCCCGCCCGCCGAGGGGGACGCGGCGCCCGGCTCCGCGTGGTCGACCCGTCAGCTCTACCTTGCGCACTTTGCGGTCACCGACACCGCGGGCCGGCGCTTTCAGGCCTGGAGCCACCTCGAGCGGGCCGCGCTCGGCCTGGCCGGCGCGCGGGAGCATCCCTTCCGGGTCTGGCTCGACGACTGGTCGGCGGAGAGCGACGCGCCCGACGGCCTGCCGGTGCGCCTCCGCGCCGCCGAGGGGAGCGTCGCCATCGACCTGACCCTCGCGAGCGACCGGCCCGTCGTGCTCCAGGGCGACCGCGGCCTGAGCCGGAAGGGCCCCGAGCCGGGGAACGCGTCCTACTACTACTCGCGCACGCGAATGACCGCGCGCGGCACGGTCCGCGCCGGGGCGGAGGCGGTTCCGGTCGCCGGGCTCGCGTGGATGGACCGCGAGTGGAGCACCAGCGCGCTCGGGCCCGACCTGGTCGGCTGGGACTGGATCGCGCTCCAGCTCGACGACGGCCGCGACGTCATGGTGTATCGCCTGCGCCGGCGCGACGGCGGCACCGATCCGCACAGCGCGGGCGCGCTGGT
>DASZJM010000677.1:0-8520 GCA_035948165.1 Candidatus Methylomirabilota bacterium | reverse complement strand
TCTGGGGCGAGGTGATCGTCTCGGCCGAGACCGCGGCGCGCCAGGCCCGGCGGCTCCGGGTGTCGCTGGCCACGGAGCTCGACCTGCTGGTGGTGCACGGTGTGCTCCACCTGGCCGGCTACGACGATCACGATCCGCGCCGGGCGCGCCGCATGCACGAGCGGGCGCGGAAGATCCTGTCCGGACGGTCGGCCCGCGCGGTGCCCGCGCGGCTCTGGGCGGGGCTCCTCGAGGCCTGATGCCGGCCCTCCATCGCGCGGGCTTCGTGGCGCTCGTCGGCCGGCCCAACGTGGGGAAGTCGACGCTGCTCAACCGGCTGGTCGGCGAGAAGATGGCGATCGTCTCGCCGCGGCCGCAGACCACTCGCACCCGCATCACCGGCATCCGGCACCTGCCTTCGGCCCAGATCGTCTTCGTGGACACGCCGGGGTTGCACCCGGGGTCCGGCCGCCTCGGGCAGCTCATGTCCAAGACCGCGGAGCGGGCGGTGGAGGACGTGGACCTGGTGTGCTTCGTGGCCGAGGCCACCGAGGATCCCGCCCGGCTCGACCGGGAGGCGCTCGACCGTCTCAAGGCCTCCCGCGCCCCCGTCTTCTGCTGCCTCAACAAGACGGACCTGGTGAGCCCCAAGTCGCGCCTGCTCCCGCTGATCGCGGCCTACCGGGTGGCGCACCCGTTCGCCGAGATCGTCCCGATCTCGGCGGAGCGCGGGGAGCACTGCGACCGGCTGCTCGAGCTGATCGTGGCGACGCTGCCCGAGCGGCCGGCCTACTTCCCGCCCGACGCGCTCACCGACCAGCCGGAGACCTTCTGGGTGGCGGAGGCGATCCGGGAGAAGATCTTCCGCCTGACCCATCAGGAGGTGCCCTACGCCTGCGCGGTGCGGGTGGAGGAGCTGACCGAGCGCCGCCGGCCCGAGTGCCTCTACATCCGCGCGATCATCTTCGTGGAGCGCGAGTCGCAGCGGGGCATCGTGATCGGCAAGGGGGCGGCCATGCTCAAGCGCATCGGGGCCGCCGCCCGCACGGACCTGGAGCGGTTCTTCGGCATCAAGGTGTTCCTCGACCTCACGGTGCGGGTGCGCGCGGAGTGGCGCAAGGACGACCGCGCGCTCCGCGAGTTCGGCTTCCTTCTGACCTCCTGATGGCGCTCTACAAGACCCGCGGGGTGGTGATCGGGCGGCGCGCCTTCGGGGAGAGCGACCGGCTCGTCGACTTCTACACCCGCGACCACGGCAAGGTGCGCGGGATCGCCCGCTCGGCCCGGCGCCCGCGCTCGCGCTTCGGAAGCGCGCTCGAGCTGTTCACCCTCGGGGAGATGATCTTCTTCGACAGCGGGCGCAGCGAGCTGGTGCAGGTCGACCACTTCGACATCGTGCGCCCGTTCGTGGGGGTACGGGAGCACCTCGATCGGCTCGGCCAGGGGGCGTGGATGGTGGAGGTGGTGGCGCGGCTCTCCGCCGACCGCGATCCGCAGCCCGCCCTGTTCGGGCTGCTGGTGCGCGCGCTCCAGGCCATGGAGACGAGCGTCCGGCCCGCGCGGGTCGCGGTCTGCTTCGGGCTGCGCGCGGTGGACCTGCTCGGTCACCGGCCCCGGATCGATCGCTGCATGGCCTGCGGCCGGCTCCACCCCTTCGCCGACCCGGCCCTCGACGTGACCGCGGGCGGCCTCGTCTGCGCGGCGTGCCGGCCGGGCGCCGACGCGATCCCGCTGTCCGGGGCCTTGGTGGGCACCCTCAAGCGCCTGCGCGCGCTCTCCTGGGAGGAGGCTCTGCGGCTCAATCTCGCCTCCGACCTGGACGCGGAGCTGGCGGGGCTGCTCGAGGGTCTCCTCGCGCGGCTCATGGGGCGCTACCCGCTCTCATCGCGCTTCATCACCCAGACTCGGCGCGTGCTTCCGATGTCGCTGCCCGAGCGGTGAGCGCGAGATCGCGGGTGTCGAGGCGCTCCCGATCGGGGATCCCGCCTCCCGGGGGGCGGCCAGGCGGGTCGACCTTACTACAGCCGAGTCACTTGGGGGAGTCACCCCACGACTGCCGTTGATCTGTCCTGGCGCCCGGTCCGCACCGCTGGCGAGCAGGGCTGCATTCCAACGCAGGCGGCGCGTAATAGGCCGTTGTTCATCCAGAAAGGGAGGTGCGAGCGTGTATTCAGATCGCGCTTTGGTTGTTGCGGCGGGGCTGGTCTTGATGCTTTTCAGCGTGACCGCAGGCTGGACTCAGACGGATCCCACCAAGCTTCTGGTGGGTCGCTGGAACGGTGAACTGCAGACCGAGAGGGGGACCTACAATAGGACGCTCATCATCAAGTCAATAGAAGAAAGAAACGGGCAGCTCGTCACCACTGCAGACTACGGCGACGCGAAACTCTCTCCGGTGCTGGGATCTGTGGAGATGATCAACGGGGAGGTCGTGCTCCGGTTCATGACCCCGGAGCGGAAGGCGGCAGTGCTGACGCTCTACAAAGACGGCAAGAATCTGGTGGGGCCCGTGAGCGGAGCGGGGCAGGTCGGCCGGTCACGAGGCGGAGATGATAGCCTCCGCCTCAGAAAGGTCGAATGAAGGGCTAACCGGCACCGGCAAGGATCCCGAAGGGTCAGCCTCCAGAGGGCGGCTCATCCCACTTCGGGCGATGGCCAGGCGCGGGCGTCCAACTTCGAGCTAAGTTCGCGCTATCTTCCTCGCGCCTCGACTCCCGTTCCCTGCATGTCGCAAATTCCGAGGCTCAGCCGCCACCAGCCCCCCGCCGCACATGCACTGCTGTGCCTCGCTGACCATCGGGTTGGTGGTCGCTGGAGCAGGCATAGTCGAGGCACACCCGGCCAGAAGCCATACCGTAACCCCGATTCCTCACGGTAGACCGTTCCGTCAGCGAGGACGTGGTAGACCATGCGCAACAGGGCGTACGCCACGGTCACGACGGCTTTCTTCGGTCCGCCCTGGCGCAGTACCCGGCGGAAGCTTGCAGGGCGCTGTTCGTGGCCCGGCTCGCCCCGGCCGCCGCCTCGATCAGCGCTGTGGGTACTGCACCCGCTCAGTAGCGCTTGGTTGCCATCGCAGATCATCCTGGCCTAAGGCGGTAAGCTGGAAGTCGCCCGAGTGTCTACGGCCACACCCGGTAATCGCCCAAACATAAGCCGCCTTCTTGAGGCTGCCCCTTCAGGCTTAGGAGGGAGACCATGGCATACCCTTGGTTCTCGATCATCGCGCTTGCGCTGGTCGCCGTGCTCGCCATCGTCGCGGTGGGCGTCAGCGTTGCCGTGTGGCGGATTGGTTCGCTCACGTGGCCCTACCGGACTGGACTGATCGCGGTGTTCGCGGTCGTCGCGCTGGCGGGCATCGGGTGGATCGTGTTTGTGTCGCCTGTCTATGTAGATTGATCCCTTTCCCGGCTACCGCACCTCCCCCACCACCGGCACGAACTAACGTAGCACCTGACTAGCTCACCTAAGGCCCGCGTAACCTGACTATCTTGTACGTTGCGATATACCCGGGGACATGTCCGAGCATTTACCTGACGATATCCCTAGGGATATCTCTCGATACCCCGCATCAACCTCGCAGAAGGCGGAGCCGGTCGAAAGGACTGACGAGTAAGGGACAGACACATTTCGGGTTAACGGAACTCGCCTATCTTCATCTTGTCCGGCCGGCCTAGGCTTGGCATCTTCGGGAACGCACCCGACACTGAGCATGGACCCGATGACCAGCAGTGTTAGCATCCTCACCATGGATTCGTCCCCCAAATCGTAGCTAGTCTACGACCAGTGCCCACGCGACGACGACCTAGAATGAATGACTTCTCACTGGTGCGAATGCAGCGGCCGATCGTCGTGTGAATGTGGACCGACACGGTGGTACTGCTCCCCGCCCTGCCCGTGCGGGTCCACGTGGACCATGACACGGCCAAGGTGAGGCAAATGGTGGAGCAGCTGGTGCCGGACGTCGCGGGCGACATCGTGGCCCTCGACGACTGAGAGCGCGCCCGGTACCGTCACGCTCACGTCCGCGTGCAATCGGTGACCGCTCCAGCGCGCACGCACATCCGTGACCTCTTGGACCTGTGCGACGTGCCCGGCGGCATGGGCAATCTCCTCTAACGTTTCGGATTCTACTCCGTCGAGCATCCGCAGCAGCACGGACCGAGCCGCTTGCCAGACGATCGCCAGGATCGCCAGGCTTATGGCGAGTCCGACGAGGGGGTCAGCCAGCGGGTAGCCAGCCCAGACGCCGATCGCGCCCACCAAGACCGCGAGGCTCGTCCAGCCGTCCACGCGAGCGTGGTACCCATCGGCGATCAGCGCAGCGCTGGAGATCTGCTTGCCCACGCGGATGCGGAAGATGGCGACCCCCTCATTGCCGACGAACCCCACGACCGCCGCCACCATCACCGCCCAGAGCGCACCGACCGGCTGCGGATGGACGAGGCGGAGGATGGACTCGTGGGCGGCCACCAGCGCACTCCCCAGAATGGTAAGGACGATCAACAACCCAGCCAAATCTTCCACGCGTCCCAGCCCGTAGGTGAAGGTGCGCGTCTGTGGTCGTCGAGCCAGCCAGAAGGCGACCCCGAGTGGGATGGCCGTGGAAGCATCCGCGAAGTTGTGGATCGTGTCAGCGAGTAGGCCGACGCTGCCGGAGATCATGACCACGACGACCTGAATCACCGCTGTGACCATTAGGCCGACGAACGACCACCTCAGCGCCCAGAGACCCCGGTCGGTGGCGGCGATGGACGGATCAACGACCCCGTGCGAGTGCCCGTGGACGTGGTGATGGCCATGCCCACTGTGGGGTGCGTCGTGGTCGTGGTGGTGTCCAAACTCTCCCATGACACATCCTCCCGCCTGGTTGGTGAGCCTAAAGGAGTGGCCGCAGTTAGTTCATTTGCGCCCTACCGGGGTAGGGAGCATTGGGGCGGCGACGCAGCAACCGGCCACCTGCGGCGACGTGGGACCGCGTGGTTGCGGTGACCGGCACCGTTCGATACGGGCCCGCCATTAGAAGGGCATGAGGCCGAGCTGGAAGACCCGGTCGACGAGCCAGAAGGAACCCAGGAGGACGATCGGCAGCGAGCCAACGCGGACCAACCACCACTGACGACGTTCTCGTGCCTTTTCGTCGGGCGCCCTCCGGATTAGGGTGAGCACGGGGAGCACGACGAGCAGAATCGAAATCTGGCCGAGCTCCACGCCGAGGTTGAACGACACGACGGGTATCGCGATGGACTGAAGGTCTTGCAGCCGCTCGCGCAGCACGCTCGAGAAGCCCAGCCCGTGGACGAGACCGAAGCCGAACGTGAGCATCCACCGGTGACTTCCCTGGGTGATGAAGTAGTTCTCAACGGCCACGTAGACGATCGACGCGGCGATCAACGACTCGGTCAGGGCCCCCGGCAAGCGGATCAGGTCGAGGGCCGCGAGCAGGAGCGTGATGCTGTGGGCCACCGTGAACGAGGTCACGACTCGCACCATATCGCGCAGACGCTGCGCGGCCAGGAGCAAGGCCATGAGGAACGCGATGTGATCGTACCCAACGAAGATGTGGTGCATCCCCCAGAGGATGAACTCGGCGGCAGTGCTAAGGATCGTCGGGTTGAGCCGCCCCGCGGTCAGGTCGAGCTCGAACGGGCCGTACTTGGTGAAGATTTTCTGCACCCCACCCCACGAGACGATGACCGCTGCCTGGTGGTTCCGGATGACGGTGAAAAAGAGCGTGGATGAGAGCTGAACGCGCTTCACCTCGCCGGTCGACGCGAACCGGAAGTGCTGTCGCGCGTACGAGATGTACCTCTGGCCGGTCGCGACGGTGGCGCCATAGACCGGCTCCAGTGCTCCGGGTTCGGCCTCCACCTCGTTTCCGTTGATCTGGACCTTCAGACATTCGAGCAGATAGGCGTCGATGTCCGATTTCGACTCCTGGAGCTGGGCCGGGGTGAGTTCGAGCTCCCCAGCCGGAAGCCTCACGACCTTCTCGAGACCCGCGACGCCGACGTCCACTGTCCAGAGAACCTCGTTCGACTTGATCTCCACCCTGGAGGCGGAGAACCGCTCATCGTGGGCCGAGGCGACGGCCCAGGCGAGGAGGACCACGAAGAGGGCGAGGGCGAGCCGGCGCGTCATTGACTTGATTTGTCGATCCAGGCGGACATGAGCCGCCCTCCGTAGTCGGGACCGATGTTCGGGCCGAAGTCCATGACGTTCGGCATCCAGGCGGCCACCACGCTCGGCGAGGGACCACAGGCGTAATAGACCTGCTGGGAGCAATAGCGTTGGATGTCGTAGACGATGTCCCGGCGCGCGCTGTCCTTGAATGTGCGCCGCTGGCGCTTGATCATCTCGGTGAGCTTGGGGTCGTTGACCCCGGATGAGTTGAGCGAGTCGCCCGGCAGCAGCGCCGCGAGATAGGAGTCAGGGTCAGTGGCGGCGTCGCGCATGCTCAATAGCATTCTGTCGAACTTGCCGGACATCGAGCCGGCGACGAACGCGTCGTAGTCCTGGACCTTGAGCTCCGCTCCGATGCCAGCCGCCTTCCAGTTCTTGAGGGTGACCTGGACAGCGTCCATCCATTCGGGCCCGTACCCCGCTGTCGTCTCGACGGGGATCTTGATGCCGTCGGGGTAGCCGGCCGCGGTGAGCAGCTGTCTAGCGCCCGCCGGATCGAGGGGCTCATAGAGCTTCTGGCCCTCGGGCGGGAGTTCCTTGATCGGGACCGACCAGTCCTTGAACGCGGCGGGGATGATTGGGCTAGGCGCGCCTTTCCCCTGCGCCAACGGATCGTGCTCGAGGATCTCGCGCCAGTTGTCAGCGGTGGCTATAGCCCGGCGAACCCGCACATCCTTGAGCGGAACCTGGTCGAGCTTCATGGCGGTGATCCTGCCGGAGGGCACGAGGAACTCACGGGTTTGCAGTGGCAGCCACCATCGGCCAAGACGCTTCTTGGCGGCGGCTACGTCGCCCCGGCGGAGCACCATACCGTACTCCGGGGCGAAGTCGTACTTCCCCGCCAAGAACGCAGCGAATGCCGCGCTCGGATCGGCGTTGATCGCGATCTCCACCGCGTCCACGTACGGCAAGCCGGGATAGAAGCAGTTCGGGTTGCGGACGAACCTGAGCCTCGCGCCCGGCTCGTATCGCTCCAACATCCACGGGCCGGTGCCGACGACTGATTCCCACTTCTTGAGGTCACCGTATTTTTCGACGCATTCCCGGGCGATGATCCAAGTCGACGTGGAGGCCAGACGGTCGACGAACCAGGCATTGGGTTCCTTGAGCGTGAACTTCACCGTGTATTTGTCCGGCGCCTCCACCTTGTCCACCATCTCGAGGAGGGGTCGGTTCGGGTTCCCCTTCGTCGCCAGGAAACGGTCGTATGTATATTTCACGTCGTCGGCGGTCAACTCGCGCCCGTTGACCGGCGGTTTGGGCTGCCACCGCACGCCCTCTCGCAGTTTGAAGACGTAGACCGTCTCTCCCACGTGATCCCAGGATTGTGCGAGGTCACTGTCGAGCGGCTGCGTGCCTGGTACGATGTTCGAGCCCGGCTTGATCATGACCAGTCGGCTATACGCGAAGGATAGCGGCACCATCGTCGAGTAGGCGGCTGTCTGGTGGGGATCGAAGTGAGCAGGCGACTGCCCGATGCGTATCCGGAACGTACCGCCGCGATCTGGTTGCTTGGCCTTCGCTGAAGGCGGGTCCCCGTCCGCGAAACTTTCGCGTGGCCGGAACCCGAACGTACCTGCGGCCGTGGCAGCGGCCCCCAACTTGAGCAAGTCGCGGCGGGAGATTGGATGCGGCGTGGGGCATGACAGCATCACGGAGTCCCTCCTCCGCCCGCGGTTGGCTCGCGCGGGCCTAGACCTTGCTGTACTGCACTCAGCATGGAGATTTTGTGAATGTCGACGGTCCCAGGCGATCACCGGCGTGGCGCATCATTGTATTGGCCACTAGTGGCACCGCCTTCTGGTCGTCCGCAATCAGCAGGATGCGCATGCTCATACCGGACACGGGACGAGCGGTGGTCATACGCACAATTGCCCGCTGCGCCTCTCAAATGCCTAACGTGAATGTTTCAGCGCGCGCGTCCTCGGAGACGTCATGGCGCGCTGCTGCCGGCTGCCGGGGAGGCCGGCCTGCCGCTAGTCGCGGATCAGGAGCCGGCGGGAGGCTTACAAGGTGGCGCGCGAGGACGGTAGCGTGTTTCTAGTGAAGCTGAGAGAACGTTACGTTCCGCTGGCCCGACGCAGTCATCAGCCAGCCACAGGGCGCCGGCATCGATGACGGCTGGGGCAGAAATGGCGGACACGGTGGTGATGAAGTCGACGACGGTATCGAAGTCGTCGTCATCCCAATAGCCGCTGATCCACGCGGGGTCAGGTGGGTCCGCGTAGGCGAGAGGCGTCAGCCCGGCGAGCAGGATTGCAACAGCAACCTCGAATATGCCACCGGGACGGCGCATGGCGCCAATCATTGCCGCATGGCTCGGACAAGTCAAGTACCGGGTCTGGGCAGAGCTCCGCC
>DASZJM010000676.1:0-6176 GCA_035948165.1 Candidatus Methylomirabilota bacterium | reverse complement strand
GTAGACCGGCAGGCTCGGGATCGCCCCGCGGCTCTCGAGCTCGCGCAGGTCGTAGAGGATCTCCTGCACCCGGCCCACCGCGAAGGCGGGAACGAGCAGCCAGCCCTTCTGCTCGACCGCGCGCCGCACCGCCGCGGCCAGGCGCTCGGTCGGATCGTCGGGCGAGTGGACGCGGTCGCCATAGGTGGACTCCACCACCAGCACGTCGGCGGCGGCGACCGCGTCCGGATCCACCATGATCGGCACGTCGTAGCGGCCCAGGTCGCCGGAGAAGACGAGGTCGCGCCCGCCGATCCGGCAGGTGACGAGGCCCGCGCCCAGGATGTGCCCCGAGGGGGTGAAGCGCGCCTCGACGCCGGGCGCGGGCGCGAAGCCCTCCCCGAACGCCACCGGATGGACCTGGGCCATCACGCGGTCGGCGTCGGCCACCGTGTAGAGCGGCAGCGCTGGATCGTGCTTGCTCGTCCGGTGGCGATTGGCGAACGCGGCCTCCTCCTCCTGGAGATGCGCCGCGTCCGGCAGCAGGATGCGCAGGAGGTCGAGCGTGCCGCCGGTGCAGTAGACCGGCCCCCGGAAGCCGTCGCGGCAGAGGCGCGGCAGATAGCCGGAGTGGTCGATGTGGGCGTGACTCAGCACCACCGAGGCCAGCGTCTTCGGATCCACCGGCGGCGCGGCCCAGTTGCGCAGGCGCAGGGGCTTGAGCCCCTGGAAGAGCCCGCAATCGAGCAGGAGCCGGCTCGCGCCGTCCTCGAGCAGATGCTTGGAGCCGGTGACGGTGCCACCGGCCGCCCCGAGAAAGGTCAGGGACGCGGTCACTCGGAGATGGACTCCCGCGCCGACCGGCGCCGCGCGCCGCGCGCCGGGTACGGCCCCGCCCCCGCCGGGAACTCGAACGTCTCCTGCTCCGCGGTCTCCACTCCCTGGGTGACCAGGCGCTCGAGATCGAGACGGGCCTCGAGCGCGGCCACCTGCGCCGCCTCCACCCGGGTGTCGGGATGGCGCGGGGTGAAGAGGGTGCAGCAGTCCGCGTCGGGCTCGATGGAGATCTCGTAGGTCCCGAGCGCGTGGGCCTGCTCGGTGATCTCGAGCTTGTCCATGCCGATCAGCGGCCGCAGGATCGGCACCGAGGCCACCTCGTCGATGCGGGTGAGGTTGGCGAGCGTCTGCGAGGCCACCTGCCCCAGGCTCTCGCCGGTGACCAGCGCGGGCGCGCCCGCGTGGCGGGCGAGGCGCTCGGCGATGCGCACCATGAGCCGCCGGTAGACCACCACCCGCGCGGGCGGCGGGACCGCCAGCACCACCTCGCGCTGGATCTCCCCGAACGGGACGAGGAACAGGCGCGAGTGGTACTGCCACTGGGTGAGCCGCATCACCAGCTCGCGGGCCTTGGCGCGGGAGAGATCGGGCAGATAGGGCGCGCTGTGGAAGTGCACGAACACCACCCGGCAGCCCCGCTTCATGAGCCGCCACGCCGCCACCGGCGAGTCGATGCCGCCCGACAGCAGCGCGGCCACCGTGCCGCTCGCCCCCACCGGCAGGCCGCCCGCGCCCTGGTCGCGGTCCGCGTAGACGAACGCCTCGCCGGGCAGCACCTCGACCCGCACGTCGAGCTCGGCGTGCTCGAGGCTCACCCGGACGTCGGGCCGGAGGGCCAGCACGTGCGCGCCCAGATCGCGATTGATCTCCACCGAGGTCATCGGGAAGGTCTTGAAGGCGCGCCGGGCCGAGATGCGGAAGGTGCGGAACTCCCGCCCCTCGATCGCCTGGGCGACCGCCGCGCGCAGCGCCTCGCGCGAGACGCCGGTGCGCAGGGCCAGCGAGAAGTTGGCCACCCCGCAGACGCGGGCGAGCCGCTCGCGCAGGCGGGTCGGATCCGGATGGCGCGAGAGGTCCAGCATGATGCGGCCGCTGAGCTGCACCAGCCGCACCGGTCCGAGGTCGCTGATCGCGCGCAGCAGGTTCTCCTGCAGGTGACGGAGGAAGAGCGGGCGGTTGCCCCGCTTGAGGCTGATCTCGTGGTAGTGGACGATCGCGGCGGGGACGGTCCCCCCGCCCGCGGGCGAGCCCGCCATCACTCGCGCTCCGCCGCCCGGCGGTGCTTGGGCCGCCGCCGGTACACCGTCCTGGGCACCTCCACCTTGGGCGGCTTGGCCGGCATCGGCTTGCGGACCTTCATGTGAATCGGGACCGGCTTTGCGCGCTTCACCCCGTGAGTATATCCCGCGGCTCTCCGCTCAATAGGGCGCGCCGGGGAAGGTATTGATGCCGGCGGGACGGCCCGCCGCCTTGTACATCTTGACCGAGCCCACCCCCGCCCCGCCCCACAGCCCCTCGATGACCCCGTCGTGGAGCGCCCAGCTCCGGCCGCGCACGGTGCGGGCCGCGTCCGGCGCGCGGAAGCGCGAGGAGCCGTCGAGCGCCTTCAGCAGCGCGCCGCCCTCGGAGAAGCCGGCGTGGATCTCCTCCATCACGTCACGGCCCATCAGGTAGCCGCAGCCCCGGCGCTCGTAGAGGATCGCGGAGTGGTAGAAGAGCGGCTCGATCAGGTAGATCTCCTTGCCGATGAGGGTGCAGAAGCTCTCCATGCACTCGAGCACGCGCGGGAGCAGCCGGAGCCCCCGCCGCACCTGCCCGGGAGCGAGCCCGTCCGCCATCGCGCGGGTCTCCTCGACCAGGTTGCGCGAGGCGGTGCCGAAGAGGGTATCGCGCCCGTCGGGGTCGCGGTCGATGGCGAAGCGGGGTCCGGCCGGGTCGGTGATCTGCACGAAGGCCAGCTCCGGCACCGAGAGCGGCGACATCTCCACGTCGACCAGCAGGGCCGGGTCGCGGTCCTCCGCGGAGGAGCGCACCTCCACGCGGGCCCACGGCTTGTCGGCGGGCGCGGTGACTCGCACCAGCTTCACCCCGTCCCGGTCGCAGAGGGTGGCGGGATCGATCGCGAAGCGGTCGAAGAGCTCCTCGGGCACGAGGCGCGCGTAGAGGGCCTCCGCGACCTCGCGCGGCAGCGCGTTGATCTCCTGGATCGAGCCGAGTCCGAGCCCCTCCGCGCGCGCGTCCACGCCTGCGCCTCCTAGCGGGGTCCCGCCGCGGCCAGAGTGGGCAGGAGCCCGCGCGCGGCCTCGAGGTCCTCGGGGGTGTTGACGTTCATGAAGACGATCTCGGGGTCGCGGTGGCGGGCGATCGCTTCCTCCGCCACCGCGAGCACTCGCACGTCGTCGTAGAGGCCCGCGACCTTGAGCTGCCCGGCGCGGAGGCGCGTCTCCATCGGGTCGAGGCACGCCTTGCCGTAGCAGGCGTGGAGCGTCTCCCACCGCGCCCCCACCCGGGGCGCCACCACGTCGGCATCGGCCGCGCGCGCGGTGACCAGGCGCGCGACCTCGACCATCAGGAACGGCATGTCACACGCCACCGTGAACGCGGCGTCGCCGCGGGCGGCGCGAAGGCCGGAGTAGATGCCGCCCAGCGACCCGCCGTCCGGGAACGCGTCGGGCACCATCGGCAGGCCGAGCGAGGCGTAGAGGTCCGGAGTGTTGGTGACGATGAGCACGTCGTCGGCCACCGCGCGCACCACGTCGGCAACCCGCTCGATGATGGGCCGGCCGCCCAGCTCCATGAGGGCCTTGGGCCGGCCGCCCATGCGCGCGCTCCGGCCGCCGGCCTGGATCACGCCGGTTATCCGCATGCGCCCTCGATCACCACCGGACCCTGGCGGAGGATGCGCGGTGGCCACCCGGTGCAGTCGGCGACGGTGGAGCCCGCGCCGCCCGCGGTCGGCCCGCCGTCGAGGATCAGCTCGACCCGCCCGTCGAAGTAGTCGCGCACCGCGGCGGCGGTGAGCGGGGGCGGCGCCTCGCTCGGGTTCGCGCTGGGCGCGGTGATCGGCCGTCCCGCGGAGTGGACGAGGGCGCGGGCCACCGCGTGCCCGGGCATGCGCACCCCGATGGTGCCGCCGCCCCCGGTGAGCACCGCGGGCACGCGCGCGGCCGCCTCCAGCACGAGGGTGAGCGGCCCCGGCCAGTGCCGGGCCATCAGGGCCCGCGCCCCGTCGGAGATCCGGGCCGCCAGGGTGGCCGCCATCTCGATCGAGTCCACCAGCACCAGCAGCGCCTTCTGCTCCGGCCGCCCCTTCACCTCGAACACCCGCGTGACCGCGTCGGCGTCGAGCGCGTCCGCGCCGAGGCCGTAGAAGCTCTCGGTCGGGAACGCCACCAGCCCGCCGGCCTCCACCACCGCGGCGGCGGCCGCGATCGCGCGGACGTCGGGCTCTCGTGGATCCACGGCGCGGACGCGGGTACGAATGGTCGGTCCGCTCACCCGAGACGTCTCAGGGCGTGATGGCCGATGTCGCGCCGGTAGTGGGCGCCGTCGAAGCGGATGCGCTCGACCGCGGCGTAGACGGTGCGGATCGCGGCGGACACGTCGGCGCCCACGGCCTGCACGCCGAGCACGCGGCCCCCCGCGGTGACGAGCGCGCCGTCCGCGAGCGCGGTGCCCGCGTGGAACACGTTGACGCCGGGCAGCGCGGCCGCCGCCTCCACCCCGCTGATGGCGCGCCCGGTCTCGTAGGACCCCGGGTAGCCCGCCGAGGTCATGACCACGCACACCGAGCTCTGCGCGCTCCACGTGAGCGCGGACGGTAGTCCCTTGCCGGTGGCGGCGGCCAGCAGCAGGGCGAGCAGGTCGTCCTCCAGGCGGGGCAGGATCGCCTGGCACTCCGGATCGCCGAAGCGGCAGTTGAACTCGATGACCTTCGGGCCCTCCGCGGTGATCATCAGCCCCACGAAGAGCGCGCCGGTATAGGGCGCGCCCTCCTCGGCCATGGCCGCGATGGTGGGCCGGACGATGGTGGTCATCACCCGCTCCTGCATGGCCGCGTCCATCACCGGGGCCGGCGAGTAGGCGCCCATGCCGCCGGTGTTGGGGCCGCGGTCGCCGTCCAGCACCGTCTTGTGATCCTGGGCCGCGGTGAGCGGCAGCACGGTGACGCCGTCGGAGAGGGCGAAGAACGACGCCTCCTCGCCGACCAGGAACTCCTCGACCACCACCGTGAGGCCGGCGTCGCCGAAGGCGCGCGCCTCGAGGCACTGCGCGATCGCCCGGTCCGCCTCCTCGAGGGTCCCACACACCGTCACGCCCTTGCCCGCGGCGAGCCCGTCGGCCTTGACCACCAGCGGCGCGCCCAGCTCGCGGGCGTAGCGCCGGGCCGCCGCCGCGTCGCGGAAGGTGCCGAAGCGCGCGGTCGGGATGCGGTGGCGCGCCATCAGGTCCTTGGCGAAGGCCTTCGAGCTCTCGAGCCGCGCGGCCGCCGCGCTGCCCCCGAAGACCGCGAGCCCAGCCGCGCGGAGCCGGTCGGCCAGACCCAGGGCCAGCGGGGCCTCGGGCCCGATCACCACCAGATCCGGCCGCTCCTGCTGGGCCAGCGCCACCAGTGGGTCGATCGCGGTGTCCTTGATCGGCACGCGACGGGCGTGCGCGGCGATGCCCGGATTGCCGGGCGCGGCGATCATGCGCCCCAGGCCCGGGCTCTGGGCGAGCTTCCAGGCGAGCGCGTGCTCGCGCCCCCCGCCGCCGACCAGCAGCACGTCCGTCATTCCTCGCCCTCCGGCGCGCCCTCGTCGCCGCCGGCCGTCTCGCCGTCCAGGTGGGCCCGCGCGATCTTGGCCCACGGGCTGCCCAGGTCCAGCTCGAGATAACGTCGCCAGTGGACCGCCGCGCTCTCGCTCCGGCCGAGCTTGGCGAGCACGCCGGCCAGGTTGAAGTGGGCGTCCGCGTAGTCGGCGTCCAGCTCGAGCGCGCGCCGGTACCACGTCACCGCGACCGGGAAGTCGCCGAGGTCCTCGTGGAGCGAGCCCAGGTTGAACGCGGCCTGGCAGCAGCTATCGTCCGCGTCGAGGGCGGCTCTATAGCACTCGCCAGCCCGCTCGTACTGCCCCATTCGATGATGCAGGAGGCCGAGGTTGTTCCACGCCGCCGCGTAGCCCGGGTCCATGTCGAGCACGCGCTCGTAGGCGTCGACCGCCGACTCCCAGCGCTCAGGATCGCCGTCCCACTCGGACGCCCGCTGGAACCACACCTCCGCCGCATCCGCGGGCGGGATGAGGGGCCGCACCATGCCGGTCAGCAGCACCTCGCGCGTCTCCTGCTCGAGATCCCCCGCCGCGAAGTCGAGCAGGGCC
>DASZJM010000675.1:0-1568 GCA_035948165.1 Candidatus Methylomirabilota bacterium | reverse complement strand
AGCAGGATGACCTGGTCGGCCATGCTCATGGCCTCGGTCTGGTCGTGGGTGACGTACACCATCGTGATGCCGAGGCTCTGCTGGAGACCGCGGATCTCCCGCCGCATGTCGAGGCGGAGCTGGGCGTCGAGGTTGGAGAGCGGCTCGTCCATCAAGCACACCGGCGCCTCCGCGATCAGGGCGCGGCCGAGCGCCACCCGCTGCTGCTGCCCGCCCGAGAGCTGCGACGGCCTCCGCTCGAGGAGGGCGCCCAGGCCGAGCAGGTCCGCCACCCGCGCGAGGCGCGCCCGGCGCTCGGCCGCGCCGACCCGCCGGACCCGCAGGCCGAACACGATGTTCTCCGCCACCGAGAGGTGCGGGAAGAGCGCGTACGACTGGAAGACCATCGCGACCCGCCGCTCCGCGGGCGGCCGGCGGGTGACGTCGACGCCGCCGATGGCGATGCGCCCGTGGGTCGCAGTCTCGAGCCCCGCGATGAGGCGGAGCGTGGTGGACTTGCCGCAGCCGGACGGGCCGAGCAGGACCAGCATCCGTCCCGCCGCCGCCTCGAAGCTCACGTCGTCGACCGCGCGCGTGACACCCCACCAGCGGCTCAGATGCTCGACCGAGATCGCGGACACGCCGGGCCTCTAGGCCGAGTCGAGCGCGGCGGCGAGCTCGTCCACCCACACGCTGAGGCGCGCCGGCTCCGCCGGGATCCGGGTGAACCGCTCGTGGAGCGCGGCGATCAGCGCGGCGAGCGTGTCGTTGTAGAGCCGGGCCCGGTCGAGCGGGCTCCAGGACGGGAGCGCCTCGGCGGCCGACTCCATGAAGAACGAGTCCGAGACCAGCGCGTGGGTGACCCCCGCCGCCGCCTGCGCCTCCAGCATCCGCGCCAGCACGCGCCGCTCCGCGGTGACGTAGCGAGGATGGGCACCTTCCGGGAACCGGGCCAGCGCCGCGTCCGGCAGGACGTGGGCGTGGCACTCGATCAGCGGGGTGGTCAGCGCGGGCAGACGAAGTCCCAGAGCGCCCCGGCGCGCGCCACCACCGCGGCCACGTCCTCGGCCAGCAGGTAGCGGTCCGCGACCATGGCGTCCGCGTCGCGCCGCACCTGGGCCAGGTAGCCGTCGCGGTCGCCGTAGCGCTCCTCGAGGGAGGGGCGCGGGTCGCCGCGCTGGGACCGCTCCGCCGCGGTGCGCGCGAACGGGAGCGTGGAGCCCATCATCGACATGAGATCGCCCGGGGCGCCCTGATCGGGGTGCCGCGGGTTCCAGCCGGTGAAGGTCGCGACCGGGACTCGCAGCTCGGGCGGCCGGATCCCGGCGCGGTCGTTGCCGTCGGCGTCCACCGCGGACACCACCGTGACGTAGGGCGCGCCGATCTTGGGCGGCAGGTCGACGACGCCCTGCTCCACCCGCGGCCCGAAGTCGAGCCGCACCGGCCGTTGCACGCGATCGGGGAAGCGCATCCCCGGGATGGCGGAGTACACCGCGGCGGTCGCCTCGGCGGCCACCGCGGAGCCGTCGGCCAGGCGCGGGACCGCGCTCGGCGGCGGCTCGACGCCCGCGCTCACCCAGCGGTCGAGG
>DASZJM010000674.1:0-2199 GCA_035948165.1 Candidatus Methylomirabilota bacterium | reverse complement strand
CGCGCGGGGCCGCCGACTCGCCCCCGGCCGCCCCGTCGGTCTGCTCCTCTGGGGCGCCGTCCTGATCCTGGCAGTGACCGGCGTCACGGCGGGCGGCGCGCTGGCCGCGCACGCGGCGCTGGCCGCGCTGCCCATGCCGGTGGCGCTCCTGGGCGACGCCTGGCTGCTCAAGTGCAGCTTCTCCCTCGACGGCCTCTTCGCCGCGGTCGGGGTCACGCGGGGCCACCTGGTCGCGGACGATCTGGTCGGCGCGCGGCGGCAGGTCTCATGGCACCTGGTCAGCCGATCCACCGAGGAGCTGGACGCCCCCGCGGTCGCCTCGGCCGCCATCGAGTCCCTCGCTGAGAACCTCACCGACAGCTTGGTATCTCCGCTCTGCTACTATGCGATCGGCGTTCTTTGCTGCGGGCCCGGCGCGGGCCTCGCGCTCGCCTGGGCCTACCGCGCCGTGAACACCGGGGACGCGATGATCGGCTACCGAGGGGGCGAGCTCGAGTACCTCGGCCGCGTCACCGCGCGGACCGATGACGTGCTCAACTACGGGCCCGCGCGCCTGGCCGCCGCGACGATCGTGGCGGGCGCGTGGCTGGCGCGGCAGTCGTGGCGCGGCGCCGCCCGGGTGTGGCGGCGCGATGGGCCGCGGACCGAGAGCCCGAACGCGGGGCCGACCATGGCCGCGATGGCCGGCGCGCTCGGCGTGACGCTCGAGAAGCGCGGGCACTACCGGCTGGGCGACGGCCCCCCACCCGGACCCGACGCGATCGACCGCGGGCTCCGGGTGGGGCGCTGGGCGGCCACGCTCGCTCTGGGCGTCATCGGCCTCATCCTCCTGCTCGGCCGCGCGCTCACCGGATGACCGCCCGGCGTCGCGCCCGCGCGCTCATGCTGCAGGGCACCGGCTCGCACGCGGGCAAGACCGTGCTGGTCGCCGGCTTCTGCCGGCTGCTCGCCCGGCGCGGGCTGCGCGTGGTCCCGTTCAAGTCGCAGAACATGTCCCTGAACGCCCACGTGGCCCCCGGGGGCGGCGAGATGGGCTGGGCTCAGGTGATGCAGGCGGAGGCCGCCGGGGTGGAGCCCCGCCTGGAGATGAACCCCATCCTGCTCAAGCCGCGCGGGGAGGCGCGCAGCCAGGTGGTGCTCCTCGGGCGCGCCCGGCGCGAGAGCGACGCGCGCAGCTACTATCGTCTCGCCCCGACCCTCTGGCCCGCGGTGCGGCGCAGCTACGAGCGGCTGGCGCGCGAGGCGGACGTCGTCGTCATCGAGGGCGCCGGCAGCCCCGCCGAGCCCAACCTCATGCGGCGCGACCTGGCGAACATGCGGGTGGCCCGGATGGCCCGAGCCCCGGTGCTGCTGGTGGGCGACATCGACCGCGGCGGCGTGTTCGCGAGCCTGCTCGGCACCATGACGCTGCTGCCGCCCGCCGATCGGCGTCGCGTGCGCGGCTACGTGCTCAACAAGTTCCGCGGCGACGTCCGCCTCCTCGCTCCCGCCATGCGTGACCTGACGCGGCGGACCGGCGTCCCGGTGGTCGGCGTGGTGCCGTTCCTGCGCGATCTCGCGCTCCCGGAGGAGGACTCGGTGGCGCTCGACCACGCGATCCCGGCCCGCGCCGGCCTCCGGATCGCGGTGGTCCGGCTGCCCCACATCGCCAACTTCACCGACTTCGCGCCGCTCGAGAGCGAGCCCGGGATCTTCCTCGCCTACGCGGAGACGGCGCGCGATCTCGCGGACGCGGCGCTCGTCATCCTGCCCGGCTCGAAGGACACCATCGCCGACCTGCGGGCTCTCCGGGCGCGCGGGCTCCTCGACGCCGTCGCCGCGCACCACCGGCAGGGGGGCCGGGTGCTCGGCGTGTGCGGCGGATTCCAGATGCTCGGCCGCACGGTGGCCGATCCCCATCGCGTGGAGAGCGGCGGGCGCGAGGACGGGCTCGGCCTGCTCCCGGTCGCGACGACCCTCGCACGGCAGAAGATCACGCGTCGCGTCCGGGCCCGCTGGCTGCCGGCGGGCCCGGACTTCGACGCCTACGAGATCCACGTGGGCGAGACGGTCGCGGACGCGCCCGGCCGTCCGCTCCTCGAGGTGGAGGGTCGCGCGGAGGGCCGCGTCTCGGAGGATGGGCGCGTGTGGGGCACGTATCTGCACGGGCTCTTCGAGTCCGGGGCGGGGCGCCGGCGCGTGCTCGACTGGGTGCACGGC
>DASZJM010000673.1:0-9147 GCA_035948165.1 Candidatus Methylomirabilota bacterium | reverse complement strand
GCGTCTCGTAGCGGGCGTCGCCCACCAGGTCCTTGCGGTCGATGGCCCCCAGCAGGGCGTGCCACATCTGCTGCTGCACGAAGATGAACACGTAGTCGTTGGGACCGCCCGGATGGCAGCGGTACGTCGTCCCCGGCACGCCGGCGCCGAGCTGGTTGCCGGCCCGCTCCATGACCTTCCCGTAGCGCTGGTGATCGCGCAGGCTCACCCGGATGAGGTTGACCACCGCGTCCTGCATGGAGACCTCGACGCGCTGGCCCTCTCCGCTCGCGTGCCGCTGCATCAGCGCGGCGAGGATGCCGATCACGCAGTGCATGCCGGTGCCGGAGTCGCCGATGGAGGGCCAGGTGAAGGTGGGCGGCCCGTCGGGGAAGCCGGTGACGCTCATGGCCCCGCCCGTCGCCTGGGCGATCGGCTCGTAGCTCTTGTAGTCGCGGTAGGGGCCCCAGGTGCCGAAGCCCTTGATGGAGGCGTAGACCAGCCGCGGGTTCAGGGCGTGTACCGCCTCGTAGCCGAAGCCGAGCCGCTCGGTGACGCCGGGGCCGAAGTTCTCCAGCAGCACGTCGGCCCGCCCGAGCAGCGCGCGGAAGATCTCCTGGCCGCGCGCGTGCTTGAGGTTCAGGGTGAGGCTCCGCTTGTTGGCGTTGAAGGCGAGGAAGAAGAGCGCGTCCGCGCCGGGGCGATCCTGCTGCGAGTAGCGGGCCACATCGCCGCGGCCCGGCTCCTCCACCTTGATCACGTCCGCCCCCAGCCACGCCAGCATCTGGCCGCACGAGGGTCCCGCCTGGTTGTTGGTGAGATCGACGACGCGGATGCCGGTCAGGGCCTGGGTCATGGGTCATTGCCTTACCACAGGCCGGGGGGCCTTGACGAGGGCCCGGCCGGCGGCGCAATCTCCCGGCATGACGACTCGAACGGCCGGCGCGGTGAGCTTCCGCCAGGTGGGCCCCTGCCTGGCGGCCGAGGTCGAAGGCATCGACCTGACCCAGCCCCTCTCCCCGGAGGAGGTGGCGGCGGTGCACGCGGGCATGGACCGGTACGCGGTGCTCGTCTTCCACGACCAGCCGCTCACCGACGACCAGCAGCTCGCCTTCACCCGGAGCCTGGGCGAGATCGAGCACGCGATCGGCACGGGGCTGCGCGAGCAGTACCGGCTGCCGACCACCTTCGCCGACGTGTCGAACCTGGACGTGAACAACCAGGTCTTCGCGCGCGACAGCCGCACGCGGCTCTTCTCGCTCGGCAACCGGCTCTGGCACTCCGACAGCTCGTTCAAGGTGGTCCCCGCCAAGTACTCGCTCCTGCACGCCCGCTCGGTGCCCTCGAAGGGCGGCAACACCGAGTTCGCGGACATGCGCGCGGGCTACGACGCGCTCGACCAGGAGACGAAGGACCGGGTGGCGGACCTGATCTGCGAGCACTCCCAGCTCTATTCGCGCGCGCTGCTCGGCTTCACCGACTTCACGGACGAGGAGCGCGAGCGCTTCAAGCCGGTGCGCCAGGTGCTGGTGCGGACGCACCCCGGGCACGGACGCAAGTCGCTCTATCTCTCATCGCATGCGGGCGGGATCGTGGGCTGGCCGGTGCCGGAGGCGCGCGCGTTCCTCCGCGATCTCAACGAGGTCGCGACCCAGCGCCAGTTCGTCTACTCCCACCAGTGGCGGGTGGGGGACCTGGTGATGTGGGACAACCGCCAGACCATGCATCGCTCGCGGCCGTTCCCGGAGCACGAGCCGCGAGACGTGCGCCGCACCACCCTCCAGGGCGCCGGGCCGACGACGGAGCAGGTCGCTTCGTAGTGAAGTTCGGCCTCTTCTTCCAGGCCCCGGAGGCGCCGGGGCAGAGCCACGCCGATCGCTACGGCGAGATGCTCGACCTCATCGGCCTGGCCGACACGCTGGGCTTCGACGTGGCGTGGCTGGCCGAGCTGCACTTCGGCGGCGCGTTCTCGCTGCTGTCGAACCCGCTGATGGCGGTGCCGGTGATCGCGCAGCGCACCCGGCGCATCCGCATCGGCACCGCGGTGACCCTGCTGCCGCTCCACCACCCGCTCGCCTGTGCCGAGCAGGCCGCCACCGCCGACCTGCTCTCCGGCGGGCGGCTCGAGTTCGGAGTCGGTCGCGGCTCGATCCCGAGCCAGTTCCACGGCTTCGGGGTGCCGGTGTCCGAGAACCGCGGGCGCTTCGGCGAGGCGCTCGACATCATCCGGCTCGCCTGGACGCGCGAGCGCTTCAGCTACGACGGGACGTACTACCAGGTGGAGGACGTGTCGGTGGTGCCGCGGCCGACCCAGCGGCCGCACCCGCCGATCCGGGTGGCGGTCCACTCCGGGGAGAGCTTCGCCCACATCGGCTCCACCGGGCTGCCGATCTACTCGGGCACCACCACGACCCCGCTCCCGCAGCTGCGCGAGTTCATGGCGATCTATCGCGCGCGGCTGGCCGAGGCCGGGCACGCCTGGCAGCCCGACCAGATGGCGCTGATGCTCCCGGTGCACATCGGCGACAGTGGCGCAGCGGCCCGGGACGCGATGCGCCCCGGGGTGCGCAAGTACTACGAGAACCTCCGCGCGATCTTCTCGGCGCTGCCCGACTCGTACGCCGAGCACCTGCCGCGGCTCAAGATCATCGAGGAGACTCTTGGCAACCTGCCGTACGAAAAATTCTTCCGCGACCAGGCGGTGTTCGGCGACGTCTCGGAGGTGATCGACCGGCTCCAGGCCGCGATCGAGGAGTTCCACCTCTCGCAGGTCATCTGCTGGTTCGACCAGGGCTCGATGCTGCCGCGGCCGGAGGTCGAGCGTGTGATGCGGCGGTTCGCCGAGCAGGTCATGCCCAAGCTCTGATGGACTTCGGGATCAACCTGGCGACCTCCGCGGACTCGTGGAAGGTCGTCAAGCGCGCGGAGGAGCTGGGCTACGCGCGCGCGTGGTTCTACGACACCCAGCTCCTCAACGCCGACATGTTCGTGGCGATGGGCGCGGCCGCGGTGCACACGAGCCGGATCCGGCTGGCCACCGGCGTGCTGATCCCCTCCAACCGCATCGCCCCGGTGGCCGCGAGCGCGCTCGCCTCGCTGAACGCGCTCGCTCCCGGTCGCGTCGACTTCGGCATCTCCACCGGGTTCACCGCCCGCCGCACGATGGGGCTCAAGCCGGTGACGCTCGAGGCGATGCGCGAGTACATCCGGATCGTGCAGGGGCTGATCGCGGGGGAGACGCTCGAGTGGGAGTTCGAGGGCGCGCGGCGGAAGATCCGCTTCCTCAACCCCGAGATCGGCGCGGTCAACGTGGCCGACACCCGATCCCGCTGCACATCTCGGCCCTCGGCCCGCGCGGCCGCCGCCTCACCGCCGAGCTGCGTGCCGGGTGGCTCTACGCGACCGGGCACATGGGCGCGGCGCGCGCCGCCGCGGCGGACATGCGGGAGGCCTGGCGCGCGGCCGCGGTGGATCCGGACGGTCAGGTGGCCACCGCGTTCACCGGCGGCTGCGTGCTCGCGGAGGGCGAGGCCTGCGACAGCCCGCGGGCGCGCGCGCAGGCGGGGCCGCACGCCACCATCGCGCTGCACAACCTGGTCGAGGTGGAGCAGTTCGGCAACATGGGCCGCACGGTGCCGTCGGCGCTCGCCCCGCTGCTGGAGCGCTACCGCGAGATCTACCGCGCGTACGAGCCGGCGGACGCCCGCTACCTCGCGAACCACCGCGGTCACCTCATGTTCCTCCGGCCGGAGGAGCACGAGGTGTGCACCGCCGACCTCATCCGCACCATGACCTTCACCGCCACCCGGCCCGCGCTCCAGGCCCGGATCCGCGAGCTGCGTGAGGCCGGGTACAATCACTTCGCGATCAGCATCCGGCACGGCCACCCGGGGATGCTCGAGGACTGGGCGGACGTCTTCTCGGGCGTGTAGCTCACCAGCGTCTGGTTTGGGGACGTCCAGGAGGACCAAGCGGTGAGGACCGGCAGCGAGTATCGCGACGCCCTGCACGACGGCCGCCGGGTCTGGGTCATGGGCGAGGGGCTGGTCGAGGACGTCACCGTCCATCCGGCCACCCGCGCGATGGTCGACGAGTACGCCGCGTGGTACGACCGCCACCACGATCCGGCGTGGCAGGACGTGCTCCTGACCGCGCCCGACGAGGGGGGCGCGCGCCGGCCGTGGGCCTTCGCGACGCCGCGGACCCCGGCCGATCTGCGCGCGATGGGCCGGAGCTACGCCGCGACGATCTTTCTGACCGCGGGCAACATGACCCATACCCCGGGCTACGGGAACCTCATCGCGCTCGGCATCCAGGACGTGGTCCGGCAGCGCAAGGTCTCGCCCGAGCAGGGCGCCAGCGCCGCCGCGTATCGCGACCTGCTCGCCCGCACCGGACGCTTCCTCACCTTCTCGGCCGGCGCGGCGACCATCGGCTACCGGCTCCGCGAGGATCCCGACCAGCGGGCGGCGCTCCGCATCGTCCGCGAGACCGGCGCCGGCCTCGTGCTGAGCGGCAAGGTGGGCATGCACACGAGCCCGGTCTACGCGGAGGACGTGTACGTCGGCGCCCACTCCGGGGTGGACCGCGACGGCCACCGGGCCACGTTCATCGTGCCGGTGAACGCGCGCGGCGTCACCGTGCTGTGCCGCAAGATCTCGGCCCGCCACGCGAACCCGTTCCTCGCGCCGCTCAGCAGCCGCTTCGACGAGCTGGACGGGCAGCTCTGGCTCGAGGAGGTGCTGGTGCCGTGGGAGCGTGTGTTCCTCACCGAGGCGTCGCCCGATCCCATCGCGGCGTGGTGCTTCTGGCATCAGCTCTACGCCTGGCTCGCGAAGGCCGAGTTCACGCTGGGGCTCGCGCTCGCCTGCGCCCACGCGATGGGGCTCCGGGACCACGAGCCGACCATCGAGCACCTGATGGACCTGGTGGTCGACGTCCAGACCGTCCGGAGCTGCCAGACCGCGGCCGAGCTGGACCCGGACATCTCGGAGGAGGGCTACTGCATCCCCGGCCGCGCCCACGTGGCCGCGGGCAGCATCGCGATGCAGAAGGCGCGGCAGCGCATGGCGGAGATTCTACGGATCGTGCCCGGCTCGTCGCTCGTGGTGGCGCCGTCGGACAAGGACCTGACCTCGCCCGAGGTGGGGGCCGGCCTCGAGGAATCGTTCGGCGGGGGCGAGTACACCGCGCTGCAGCGCGCCGCTCTGCTCCAGCTGGCCGCCGACCACGTGGCCTCGGCCCTCGACGGCCGCGAGTCCGCGTTCGAGCTGCACGCCAACGGCGGCCTCGTGGCCTGGCGCGCCCGCCTCCGCCGTGCGTTCCCCGACTACAACGCGCTCGCCAACGGCGTGCTGCGCGCCTTGAGCCTGGACATGCCGGCGATCGACCTGGACAACCTTCGCGCGATCGCCTTGCCGCAGCGGCGTCCGGTCTCGCCCCCGAGGCGCGCCTAGGCTAGCTGGGCCCCCTCACCCTGCCCTCTCCCCGGAGGGGAGAGGGTGGGCGGCGGCTACTTGCCCTCGAGGGCGGCGAGGGGTGCGTAGTCGCCGGTCGAGCCGTGGCCGCCCGCGAACTTGTCGGGCTGAATGCCGGCCTTCTTCACGCCCGCGACCAGCGCGGCGAGGGCCGGGGTGAGCTTCTCGGGCAGCGGCGCCGCCCCCGGGCTCCAGATGTCGGTGGCGAAGGCGAGCTTCGCGTCGGGCACGTAGCCGATCAGGAGCCCCTGCGCGTGCGGGTTGGGCTCGATGGCGAAGACCTGCACCTCCCGCTGCCCGTCGATGATCGCGTACCGGTCGGCCACCTCCACGATCGGGGTGCGGCTGAGATCCTGCGGCGGCGCTAGATCGGGGTTGCGGGTGTAGGGCGCGGCCAGCACGCGGCGGTAGTGCTCGGTGGTGCCCTTGCCCACCACGAGGGTGGCGCCGGCGGCCGCGTAGGCGCGGAGGCCGCCCGCGTGGTCCATGTGGTGGTGGGTGAGCACGAGGTACTTCACCGGCTTGCCGAGGTACTTCGCGCGAATCGAGCTGAGGGTCCAGTTCGACTGCCAGTCGGAGACCGGCGAATCGAACACCACCACCGAGTCCTTCATCGCCACCACGAGGCTGTTGTGCGAGCCGCCCACCGCGTGCTGGACACCGGGGGCCAGCTCCACGAGGCGCAGGCTGCCGGTGGCCCGCCGATCGAAGCTCGGCGTCTCCGAGTCGAGATAGGTGCCGATGAACTGGCGGCGGATGACCCACTGATACGGCACGTTGCGGTCGGCGGGGCCGGCCGCTCCCTCGCGGAACGCGGCGGGAATCGCCACGCGGTCGGCGGCCACCGGCGCGTTGATCTTCACCTCGGTGATCTTCGCGTCCACCACGGTGCGGCCGTTCAGCTCGTACTTCTGCGAGGTGGCGACGCGGACGCCCTCGACCACCTGCCAGTCGGCGAGCACCAGCTCGTAGGTGACGTCGCCCCAGATGCTGTCGTAGTCGAGCGTGCGCACCCGCGCGGGCAGGCCGGTGGCGCGATCGAACAGCACGGTGAAGGTCTGGTTGACCGCGCGATAGGTCACCGCCGGGTAGCTGGCGCCGCCCACCGTGACGTCTCCGGTGACCGCGACGCGGTCGGGATTCTTCGACATCTCGAGCAGCAGCACCGGGGAGGTGCGGAGCAGCTCACGCTGGACGGCGGCCAGCCGCAGGCTCGACATGGAGTGCGCGGGCGGGTTCGACTCCTGGCTCTGCTTGTTGCGCCCGCTGCTGTCGATGCCGGCCACGTAGCCGGCCTCCGCGGTGACGATCTCGCTGAAGGTGTAGGACCGCGGAGCCGGGTACTCGTACTTGCGCACCCAGTCCATGCGCGTCGCGCGGGCGCTCACGTCGGTGTCCATCACGAGCGCCGACTCGTTGGCGAAGCGCATCTCCCCGCCCGCCACCATGGACTGCTCGGGCTCCCAGTAGCGCACGGTCGCCTTCTGGGAGACGGTCTTGACCGAGGCGAGCGCGTCCGCGCCGCCCTGGGCCTGGACGCCGCGAGCCACGAGACTCGTTCCCCCGCCCGACATGGAGGCGCAGGCCGCCACGATGAGGGCGATGACCAGTGAAACGGCGAGCGTCGATGCGGCGCGCGTCATCTTCATATGGGTGTCCTCTCCAGGGGTGGTTGGTTGCCGGACAGTATAGCCGAGGTCATGCCGAGGCCAGGCTCTTGGGATAGGATAGGCACCCGGTGACGGCCACGAAGGATCCGGAGCGGCGGGAGGCAGCCATGGCGGGTGTCGCGGCGGGGCGAAGCGGCGCGGTGTCGCGCCGGCGCGTGCTGGCCCTCGTCCCCGGAATGCTCGCGGTGTGGGCCTCGCGCGCGCTGGCCCAGCGGCCGGGCGGGCCGGCCCGCATCGGCTGGCTCTCCTACATCGGCCCCCCCGACGTGGGGGTGGCTAACCTCCGGGAGGGGCTCGGCGAGCTCGGCCACGTCGAGGGCAAGGGCTACGTGCTGATCCCGCGCTACGCGGACGGGGACTTCACCCGGCTCCCCAAGCTGGTCGACGAGCTGATGGCCGAGCGCATCGACGTGCTGGTCTCGCGCGGCCCCTCGGTGGACTACACGGTGCCGGTCCGGTCCCGCGTGCCGGTGGTGTTCGCCTACAGCGGCGATCCGGTCGCGGCCGGCTTCGCGGACAGCCTGGCCAAGCCCGGCCGCAACATGACCGGCATCACCTTCATGGCGCTGGAGCTGTCGTCGAAGCGGGTCGAGGTGCTCAAGGAGCTGGTGCCGCAGGCCACCAAGATCGCGCTGCTCTCGAACCCGGAGCACGCGGGCGAGCTCGCGGAGTACCGGGTCACCGAGGACGCGGTCCGCCGCGTGGGCTCGACCACTACCCGCTACCTGGCGCGGGGCCCCCGCGAGCTGCCGACCGTGTTCGAGGAGATCCGCGCGGCCCGCCCCGGGGCGATGCTCGTGTTCCCGGACTCGCTGACCCTCGCGCGCCGCCAGGAGATCGTCGACTTCGCGGCGCGGGAGCGCATCCCCAGCATGTTCGGCTGGACCGAGTTCACCGACGTGGGCGGGCTCGTGTGCTACGGACCGAGCGTGCTTCCCAGCTTCAAGCTGCTGGCCACCTTCGTGGACCGGGTGCTGAAGGGCGCCGAGGCGGGCCGGGTGCCGATCGAGCAGGTGAGCCGGATCTCGCTCACGATCAACGTGACGGCGGCGCGCCGCCTGAACCTGGCGGTGCCGTCGTCGATCCTGGCCCGGGCCGACCGCGTCATCGAATAACAAGAGGAGACGTTCATGGCGGAGCGCGAGCTGACGTACGGGGAAGCGGTGAAGGAGGCGATTGCCGAGGAGATGCGGCGCGACCCGCGAGTCTTCCTCATCGGGGAAGACGTGGCGGAGGCGGGGCATCCCTTCAAGACCCTGGTCGGGCTGGTGCAGGAGTTCGGCACCGAGCGGGTGATCGACACGCCGATCTCCGAGCCGGGCTACGCGGGCATCGGGGTGGGGGCGGCCATGACCGGCATGCGCCCGATCGTGGACGTGATGTTCGGCGACTTCATCACGCTCACCATGGACCAGATGGTCAACCAGGCGGCCAAGGCGCACTACATGTCGGGCGGCAAGATCAAGGTGCCGATCGTGTTCCGCACTACCCTCGGGGCCACGCGCCGCTCGGCCGCCCAGCACTCGCAGTCGCTCCACGCGTGGGTGAGCCACGTGCCCGGCCTCAAGGTGGCGCTGCCCTCCGGCCCCTACGAGGCCAAGGGGCTCATGAAGACCGCGATCCGCGACGACAGCCCGGTGGTCATCTTCGAGGACAAGATGATGTACCGGGTGAAGGGGCCGGTGCCCGAGGGCGACTACACGATCCCCTTCGGGGTGGCGGAGGTGAAGCGCGCGGGCAAGGACATCACCATCGTCGCCACCAGCAGCATGGTTCCGGTTTCGCTCGGGGCCGCCAAGCTGCTGGAAGAGGTGGGCATCAGCGCGGAGGTGATCGACCCGCGCACCACGTGGCCGCTCGACAAGCAGGCCTTGATCGACTCGGCCAAGAAGACCTCTCGCGCGCTGGTGGTGGACGAGGGCTACGAGCGCTACGGGGTCACCGCCGAGATCGCCTCGGTGATCGCGGAAGGCGCCTTCTATCACCTGGACGCGCCGGTGCGGCGCATGGGCGCCATGGAT
>DASZJM010000672.1:0-1745 GCA_035948165.1 Candidatus Methylomirabilota bacterium | reverse complement strand
GTATTCGACCGGGCCATCACCGAGTTCGCCGCCGCCTACGCCGACCAGAACGAGCGTGACCACGAGGAACTCGTCGCCGCTGTCGCATCGGGACGGATCGCCGCCGAGCCCGACCTGTGACGTCCGGCCGACCCGGGCCCGGGGGGCGGCATGGTCCTTGACCTGATGCTCATCGGGCTCGGGATCGCCCTCGAGCCATTCCCTCTCATAGCCTTCATCCTGATCCTGAGCGCCAAGAAGGGCACCTGGAAGGGGCTGGCCTTCGTCCTGGGCTGGCTGGCCTGCCTGGTCGCCGTGATTGCCGCGGTCGTCTTGACGACTGGGGGCAAGCCACCCAAGCCGCAGACCGCCCCGTCGACCGCCGCCCTGGCCATCAAGCTGGCCCTCGGTATCGTGCTCATCCTGCTCGCCGTGCGGCAGCGGCGCCGGATGGGCCGTCCGCGCAAGCCGCCGAACTGGATGGCCAGCCTGGACCAGCTCTCGCCGTGGGCCGCCGCCGGCCTCGCCGTATTCCTCCAGCCCTGGACGCTGGTAGCAGCAGGCGCTGCGACCGTCGTTCAGGCCAAGCTGTCCACTGCCGGGGACTGGGCGACGCTGGTGCTCTTCTGTCTGTTGGGCACGTCCAGCTTCCTGTACCTGGAGTTGTACGCGGTATTCGCTCCTGCCGCGGCCACCGTCCGGCTCGAGCGGCTGCGAGCCTGGCTGGACGCACATCAAGACCAGGTCGTCATTCTGGTCTTGCTGCTGCTGGGCTTCTATCTGGCCAGCAAGAGCATCTACCTGCTGGTCAGCTGACGATGACGAGCGCCAGTGCGCAAGCGCCCGCCGACCCGGACGTATCGCACCGGGCAGGCGAGAGCCGCTGGCCGATGGCGCTGGCGGTGCTGGTCGCCGGAGGACTGCGCGCGGTCCTGCCCCCTGAGCTCAGGTCCGGAGATGCCCGCTGGGCCTTCGTCGTGGTCCTCTTCGCGCTGCTCGCGGTACTCATCGGCGGCGACCCCGGGCGCATCGACCGCGACTCCAGATGGCTGCGGGCCCTGACCGGGACGCTGATCGGGGTGATCTCCCTAGTGAATGCTTCCGCCGCGGTTCGCCTAGTGGTCGGCATCATCGACGATGCCAAGTTCAGCAACGACGCCAACATCCTGCTCGCCAGCGGTGGCGCGATCTGGCTCACCAACGTGCTCGCCTTCGGTTTGTGGTACTGGGATCTCGATCGAGGCGGAGCGGCAGCCCGGGCACGCGGACAAGGCCATCAGGTCGCCTTCGTCTTCCCTGAAATGGCCAACGCTCAGTACGTAGGGGCTGACTGGTATCCGAAGTTCATGGACTACCTGCATCTCTCGTTCACGGCGGCCACGGCCTTCAGCCCCACGGACGTTTCGGCGATCAGGGCCTGGGCCAAGCTCATGATGATGGCCGAGGAAATGATTTCGCTGGTGGTCGCGGTGCTCGTCGTCTCGCGAGCAGTGAACATCTTGAGGTAGCTAGGGGATGTACATGCCGGCACGGCCCGCCCCGGCCGGGACGGGCCGTGCCGGGACGGGCCGTGCTGGCCGGGCTTACCCGGCGCTAGCGCCGTGCAGAGCGTCCTGCAGGTCCTTCTCGCCCTCCTTGGACAGCGAGGTCTTCAGCACCGTCCCGCCGAACTTGCTCATCGCCTCCACCGCCTTGTCCGGCGTCACCTTCTCCACCATCAAGAACAACGCCGACGTCCCCGGCTTGAGCATCCCCCGGACCTGATC